>NZ_BDMN01000126.1 GCF_002189065.1 Bathymodiolus platifrons methanotrophic gill symbiont | reverse complement strand
CCTCATGTGACTCGTGCTTGTGAAGGTGTTGTATTTGACTCGGTTGAAACAGTTAAAACATTGATTTCTAGAACATCAACGTCAAAAGGACTAACAACAATTGTTCACATACTCGACAAAATATACGAGACAGGACGAAAATATGCCGCTGACTTCAAAGAAATAATGCCGATTGTATTTGATACACATTTACCAAAATGGAATTACCGTGCAATTCCTCAAGAATAATTAATATCGGGAAGTTGTTTCGTGCTTATTCCTAAAGATAAAAAAGACTGGTTGGCACCGACTGTTTGTGCAGTTACATAAAGCCAAAGGGGGTAAGGCTTTTAAAGTGTATGCTGCTATTTTGGCTACGTGTCTGGTAGTCCTGTTTATAACAGGATTTATTATGGCCTGGCAATTAAAGAAACTGAAGTTTCCCAATAATTATTTATGGTAAAATTGAAACTATGCTACAACTATATGAAAAAAATAGTCTTTTCATTCGTTTCAAATGCTATTGCCTAAGGGGAATTAAGTAGGGGTTTGCTATAAACATGGCAAAACCACCTAAAATAAACCTCGATACACCAGCATTGTGTATTTCAGCTACTCAATAATTGGGAAACTTCAGTATATGACATCAATCGCTATAAAATTAGACAGGATTAACGCGGGTATTCGTCAAGCAGAAATTGATGCGCAGCGGGTTCCATTTTCAACTCAATTACTCGCTGTCAGTAAAACCAAGCCTGCAGCAGATATTATCAAAGCCTATCGTGCCGGACAAAGACAGTTTGGCGAAAGTTATTTGCAGGAAGCCTTGCTGAAGCAGAAAGAACTTTGCTGTTATCAGATTTGCTGGCACTTTATTGGGCCTATACAGTCCAATAAAACACGGCAAATAGCGGCGCACTTTAGCTGGGTGCATAGTGTCGACCGCTTGAAAATTGCTAAACGCTTAAATGAGCAACGGCCAGATAATTTGCCGCCCTTAAATATTTGCCTGCAAGTCAATATCAGTAATGAGCAAAGTAAATCTGGATTTCAACTTGAAGAATTAGCCGGTGCAGTTGAGCAGGTTTTAAAATTAACAAATCTTAAGTTACGCGGTGTAATGGCAATACCACAGCCAGCAACTGAGTATGAGTTGCAATGCGAACCATACCATCAACTATATCAAGCAGCAAAAGCATTAAACAAGCCTGAAATGGATACCTTCTCCTTTGGTATGACTGGTGACTTGAAGGCTGCAATTGCTGAAGGCTCCACTATAGTTCGGGTTGGAACTGCCTTGTTTGGTCGTAGGTCAGGCTAGTTTTTTAATTCGTTAATGTCTGCGTTTCATGCTGCAAACATTGCATGATTTTTAAATTAATGTAGTGTTTAAACTTTTAAAATTAGAAGTTAATGAATGGGGTTTTAAATGATAACTTTTAATCGTGCTTTTTTAGTAAAGTCACATATGGCTTTAGCCGCCTTTATTTTGCCGGTTGCACTGATGTTTTTTTATTACGGGTGCTCTTTATACATGGGGAGAAAAAGGGAGCTATGATACAGAGACTTATAAATTGCAGTTAAGACAACCCATGCAAGGAAATCAGTCGTGGTTGTCACAAGAGGTGATTACTGAGCTGGAGCTGCGTGATATAGAAATACCATCAGGTATGGCAAAAATTAAAAAAGCAGGTAATTCTTTTTATTTTGAATGGACGGGTGCCAGCTTAGATGTTCGATTGGAGCCAACAAGAAATCCTTTTGTAGCTAAGCTAAGGAATGTGCACGAAATAACATCCTGAAGCAGCCAAGCTTGAATAATGAAATATCTCCCCTAAATTAAGGTTATCTTAATTTATTACTCAGTGGTTGTCTTATGTCATTTCCTTATAAAAAAAATATCGAAAAGTCGATGAAGAAATTTTATGACTCACTTTGTGAAAAAAATAAGCGACGGTATGCCGCCATTGAAAGTGAAAAATTATCTCATGGTGGCGTTAACTATATTTCAGCTTTATTAGAGTGTGACCCAAAAACTATC
>NZ_BDMN01000125.1 GCF_002189065.1 Bathymodiolus platifrons methanotrophic gill symbiont | reverse complement strand
CTGAAGTTTCCCAATAATTATTTATGGTAAAATTGAAACTATGCTACAACTATATGAAAAAAATAGTCTTTTCATTCGTTTCAAATGCTATTGCCTAAGGGGAATTAAGTAGGGGTTTGCTATAAACATGGCAAAACCACCTAAAATAAACCTCGATACACCAGCATTGTGTATTTCAGCTACTCAATAATTGGGAAACTTCAGTTAAAGAAATACCGAGCCTTATTAATAAGCTCTACAGTCGCCGGGGTCCTATCCTTTATGCTGATGGTATCTATAAGCTAGGGGGGATTTATGTCTTTGATGATTTTAATGAAATCCGAAACTTTGTGTAGCCCGTATGGAGCTTGCGGAATACGGGAAAGTGAGTGCGCTGCTCTTCCTGCATTCCGCATGCTCCATACAGGCTACATTGGAGCGTAGACTTTTGGGGTTTATTAAATCCGCATTCCTTAATAGTGTCGTCAATATGTATGATGGTAAAGCCGCAGGAATAAAAAAGGCTTCTATGCTGAAGTGATTCAGGATGAGCGAGTTTGTATCTTTAGTGAAAGGGCAGGTCTGTAAGCATTTTTACAGGTAGGTGAAGCAACGCTCAGTTACACAGATATCGGTGCAGGCGCTAAGGGCGAAACGCTAGTTTATGTTTTGAATAAGTCTAATAAAAAACAGAAGCTTGTTGCATTAATGGCCGAATATAAGCGCAGACATCAATAAACGGTACTATTAATATTTGATTAAAAGGGGCTGGTTGCCCCTTTTTTATGCCTACTTTTAGGTGGTTGTCGGGAAATAATAGTCCAGATTGCGCAGGAATTTTGTTCATCTTCAAAGCCTGCCCCGTACTTGATACGGGGGCTCGACTACAGGCGGATAGTTGCGCTATGTAGTAACTGTAGTCGCAACACCGAAGAAGGATAAAAAGACAAGTAAGCTGCTATATTCTTTGACAGAAATCACCTTAATATTGTTTTCAGAGACCAGGATTAAATATACAGAGCAGTTTGCTTTTAGTTAGATGATAAATCAGGGATAATTACTTTGTTTAAAATGAATATAACGGTGTCAGATGAGTGTTTATAAAACGAGTAAGAAGGTGAGATATATTACTTCCATTATTTTTGTGCTATTTATGACCTTTATTGTTGGTGGTTCTTACCTTTCCCAGCAAGAAAAAAGCAGGGCTGAAACGACGATTGACTCACTAAATAATTTTTAAGCTCATGCCAAAAAAAATGCTTCTGATTGATGGTTCCTCTTTTCTTTTTCGTGCCTATCATGCTGTTCCGCCTTTAAGTAATTCAGCGGGTATGCCTACCAATGCGATTTTTGGTGTGGCGAATATGTTGCGTCGGCTAATGAAAGATCACAATACTGAATATTTCACCGTAGTGTTTGATGCGCCTGGGGGCACGTTTAGAAATGAACTTTATAGTGAATATAAGGCACACCGTCCTCCTATGCCGGATGATTTAAGGGTGCAAATTGAACCCTTGCATGACTTGATTCGTGCCATGGGCATGCCACTTATTATGGAAAAAGGGGTAGAAGCGGACGATGTCCTGGGAGCTTTGGCTGAGCTTGCTGTTGCCGAAGGTTTTGATGTAGTGATATCAACCGGCGATAAGGATATGGCGCAACTGGTGACTGAACAGGTTACTTTAGAAAACACCATGTCTAATACGACGATGGACGTGCAGGGCGTTTTTGATAAATTTGGCGTAACACCGGTACAGATCATCGACTACTTAGCCTTGATGGGTGATAGCGCCGATAATATCCCTGGTGTGCCGAAAGTGGGGCCAAAAACAGCCGCAAAATGGTTAGCTAAGTATCAGACCCTGGAAAACCTGATGGCCAGTGCCGATGAGATTAAAGGTAAAGTGGGTGAAAGTCTGCGTGCCAGCCTTGCTGGTTTACCCTTATCAAAACAATTGACTACCATCAAGTGTGACCTGGGATTGTCGTATCAGATAGAGGATCTGCGTTGTATTCCGGTTGATAATGGGGATCTTCGAGAGCAGGTTGATGCTCTAGGTTTTTCTGCCTGGGCAAAGGTATTACAAAATGCGTCACCAGTTCAACAGTCAGAACCTGTTGTTGAAGAGCCCGCTGTATCTGAATCAAAAGAGTCGGAATATACAATGATTCTGAGCTGGGAGCAGTTTGAGTTATGGCTGGAAAAATTAAGGGCTGCAGAGCTCTTTGCCTTTGATACCGAGACCACCAGCCTTGATTATAGCGAGGCAGAAATTGTCGGCGTATCCTTTGCTGTCCAAGAGGGTGAAGCGGCTTATATTCCTTTGGCGCATGAGTACCCTGATGTGCCAGAACAGTTACCCAGAGCGGAAGTTTTACTGCGGCTAAAGCCTTTATTAGAAGACCCTGAACAGGCGAAAGTGGGCCAAAACCTAAAATATGACAGCAATGTACTGGCTAATTACGACATAGCATTACAAGGGATTGCGCAGGACACCATGTTAGAGTCCTATGTGCTGAATAGCACGCTAACCCGACATAATATGGATGACCTGGCGAAAACCTATCTGCATCGAGCAACTATACATTATGAAGATGTCGCGGGCAAAGGGGCGAAACAGATTGGTTTTGCTGAGGTGCCGCTAGAGCAGGCAGCACAATATGCAGCAGAAGATGCAGATATTACTCTAGCCTTGCATCACTGCCTGGCGCCAAAACTGGCCGAGCATCAGGCATTAGATGAGCTATATAAAAATATTGAGCTTCCGGTATTAAATGTATTGTCTCGTATGGAACGCAATGGTGTATTGATAGATAGCGATATGCTGGCTCAGCAAAGTATGGAGCTGGCAAATCATATTATGGCGATTGAGCAGCAGGCGCATGAGTTGGCAGGACAGAGTTTTAATATTGCTTCGCCCAAGCAAATTCAGCACATATTATATGATCAATTACAGCTCCCTATTTTAAAGAAAACACCGAAAGGCCAGCCCTCAACAGCAGAATCAGTGCTACAGGAGTTAGCTGAAGAATATCCTTTGCCTGAATTGATTTTAAAGCACCGAAGTATGAGTAAGTTGAAATCAACTTATACTGACAAATTACCACTGCAAGTTAGTAATACAACAGGGCGCGTACATACATCGTATCATCAGGCAGTTGCAGCAACAGGGCGCTTATCATCCTCTAATCCTAACTTGCAGAATATCCCGGTGCGCAGTTCCGAAGGGCGGAGAATTCGACAGGCTTTTATCGCTCCTGAAGGTTATAAAATTGTCGCAGCAGATTATTCGCAAATCGAATTACGTATTATGGCGCATTTATCAGGAGATAAAGGCCTGTTAGACGCTTTTGCCAAGGGGGAGGATATTCATAAGGCAACTGCAGCAGAGGTGTTTTCGGTTAACCTGGAGCAAGTTACTGTGGACTTGCGTCGTTCGGCTAAGGCTATTAACTTTGGCTTGATTTACGGTATGTCTGCTTTTGGTCTAGCTAAGCAGTTAGGGCTTGGGCGTAAACAGGCTCAGGAATATATTGATTTATATTTTTCCCGTTACCCAGGGGTTAAACAGTATATGGATGATACCCGTGAATTAGCTAAACAGCAGGGTTATGTCGAGACCTTGTGGGGGCGGCGATTGTATCTGCCCGAAATTCATTCTAAAAATGCAGCACGTAGACAGTATGCTGAGCGAACAGCGATAAATGCACCGATGCAAGGTAGTGCGGCTGATATTATTAAGCTGGCAATGATTGCCACGGATGTATGGTTACAAGAAGAGCAAGCCGATGCAAAAATGATTATGCAGGTGCATGATGAGCTAGTATTTGAAATAGCGGAGAGTAAAGTTGAGGAATACAGTGCTATGATCAGGAAACTTATGACGGAAGCCGCTAAATTAGATGTTCCCCTATTAGTGGATATTGGTGTAGGGATAAACTGGGATGAGGCGCATTAATTGGGCGATTTTCCGGGATTAATTCCGCTTTGTCTGGTGCACAGGTCTTTAGAGGCTGTGAAAATATTAAGTGTAGGCTGGGTTGAGGAACGAAACCCAGCTTACAAATATAGCAATATTTATAACAAAACGAATACTTTCACAGTCTCTTTAGGAGTGAGGATATTATTAAATCCTTGCTCCTTAGCCCGTATTTTAAAAGGCGGACTAAAGATCCGCACCCCACAGTTGATCAAGTTGTTTCGTACACGTTCCTGTCATAATTATTCAGCCTCAAACCAACTATCTAATAATTGGTGAATATCATCTATGCCGCTACGTTTTAATGCAGAAAATAATTGCAGTGTGACAGATAAATCCTGATCCTCTAATTCCCGTTGTACTTTAAGCAAAGTATTTTTGGCAGCACCATAGTTCAATTTGTCAGCTTTGGTTAGCAAAATATGCAGAGGCTTTTTGCTATAGTCGCACCATTCAATCATTTGCCAGTCAAACTCCGTCAAAGGGTGACGGACATCCATAACCAGAATAATGCCATATAAGGACTCACGCTCGCGTAAATATGACTCCATCAAGGCATGCCATTGTTGCTTAACTTTCACCGGAACCTTGGCATAGCCGTAACCCGGCAGGTCAACGAAGCGTAACTCTTCATTCAGCGTGAAAAAATTAAGTAGTTGTGTGCGACCTGGAGTTTTACTTGTTCGTGCTAAAGATTTTTGTCGGGTTAAGGTGTTCAAAGCGCTGGATTTTCCCGCGTTAGAACGCCCTGCGAAGGCGACTTCCCTGCCTGCGTCAACAGGTGCAGAATTTAAATCTGGGGCGCTAAGGGTAAATTTAGCCTGATGATAGAGAGGGTTCATGCTTAACTCGTGTAGAGGGATTAAATAAATTGGAGTAGAATTCGGTATACTATTGTACATAAATTACTTTATGTTTATCTTAATTCCGAGAGGGGAATCAAATGAAGAAAGGTTTAATAACGCTTGCCGTATCGTTTGCTTTACTTAATATGCCGGGTCTAGTGCAGGCTAGTGGGGATATTAATGCAGGTCAGGCAAAAAGTTCATCGTGTATCAGTTGTCATGGTGAAAAAGGCAATAGTATGATGCCCCTATTTCCAAAATTAGCCGCTCAAAACACAGGTTATCTGGTTAAGCAAATGCAGTCCTTTAAAGACGGCTCACGTGTTGATGCAACAATGAGTGCAATGGTTTCGGGTTTATCTGAGCAGGATATACAAGATATTGCAGCTTTTTATGCAGCACAGACAGTGACAGTGAATGCTGCACCACAAGTAAACCCGGATGACCTGGATGATATTGATGATAACCAACAGCTAACAGCAGCTGAAAAAAAGGCAGCCAAGAAAGCCTTACAAGACGAACAAGGCGCTTTGATGGCTATGGGGTATGACGTTTATCGTAATGGTGATCTAGATAATGAAATATCAGCGTGTATCGCCTGCCATGGTCCTGAGGGAGAGGGTAATGAGCCTGCTTCATTTCCTGCTTTAAAGGGTCAGCATGCTGACTATTTAATAAAAACCCTAACTGACTTTAAAACGGATGCACGTAGTAACAACCCAGATAACATGATGCATATGATTGCTAAGAAGATGACAGAAGATGAAATTAAAGCAATCTCTTATCATGTCTCAGTGATGCAATAAAACGTAAGTGATTAAGTTTAGGAATGGAAATAGTATGTTAAAAAATATCATTAAAACTGCTTTGTTAAGTTTGTTTGTTTTTGCCAGCGTAAGTTTTGCCGCGGGGAAAGGATATAAGGATTTATCAGCAACACAGCCTACTCAAGATCCGGCAAAAGTCGAAGTGATTGAGTTTTTTTGGTATGGCTGTCCGCACTGTTATCAGTTTGAGCCAGCATTAGACGAATGGAAGGCTAATTTGCCCGAGAATGTAACATTTATACGTCAGCCTGCGGTTTTTAGTGCGGTATGGGCAAAACACGCGAAAGCATATTTTACAGCGGAAGTTTTAGGTGTAGTTGATAAAGTTCATGCTGATTTCTTTCTTGATATACAAGTCAAAAAACAGAAATTAACCAGCGAAGAGGATCTAGCTGTATTTTTTGTTGCGCATGGTGTTGATAAAGCAGCATTTCATGATGCTTATAACTCTTTTATCGTGGACACTAAGATGCGTCAGGCAAAAACGATGGGACCACGTTACGGAATAACAGGTGTGCCAGCGATTGTTGTTAATGGCAAGTACCTGGTTAATGGCAAGACCGCAGGTTCACATGGCGGGATGATCAAGGTAATGAACGAGTTAATTGCTCAGGAAAGTAAATAGGTAGAGCGAACTTTAGAGACTGTGAAAGCCTCAACATAATTCCCCTCCTTAGTTAAGGAGGGGCTAGGGGAGGTTGGATATATAAAAGATAGAATACTTTCACTGCCTCTTTAGTCCGCTTTTCCGTATTACGCAAGCTTCATACGGGCTATGGCTAAAGCTCTGATTCTCGGTTTATTTAACTAAATCAGAAGGAATTTCTGTGGCAGCAGGCTTTTCGCCTTGAACTACTTCGGATAAAGGTGCATTCTGCCTGTTTCCCTCCCCAAATAAAATCGCGGCTGCCATTAGCATTATGCTTGAAACAGCGACAATAACATATCTGTTCGGCCGCTCCATCCAGAATAATAGCCATTTTGGTTTGATTAAACCTATTATTAAAATTCCAACTGATAAAATAAGTAAATTAAATGCCCAGATAATCATGCTTTTTTCCTGTAATGAATAAGTATGTGTATATTGTACTGATTCGGGTATGAAATAAAATAAATATTAAAAGGAACTGAAATGTTTGAGTGGTTAAATGCAAATATTGCCTACTGGCACTGGCTTATATTCGGCCTATGTCTGGCATTGGCAGAAATTATGTTAGTCAGTTTTGTAGCGTTATGGTTCGGCTTAAGTGCGATTCTTGTTGGTTTATTATTACTTATCTACCCATTTTCATTTACCCTGCAACTATTAATCTGGATAATTTTATCTATTATTATCGTTTTTTCGTGGTTTAAGTGGGTATCACCACATTTTAAAAATAAAACCTTTTCGGGTATGGCGCGCGAAGGTATGATTGGTCAGGTTGGTGCAGTAATTGAGTATAATTCAGTTCATGAGGGGCGTGGTACTTTACGCTTTCCGGCTCCCATTCTAGGTAATGATGAATGGCAATTTATCTGTACTGATAGAGTTGAGTTAGGAGGCCGCGTTATCGTGCGCGAATTTTCGGGTAATACGCTGATTGTTTCAGCAAAATAACAAGTGAGGATTTAATATGGAAGGTTTATCTGTTGTTGGAGTTTTTGTAGTATTAGTGATTGTAACGGTTATAAAAGGGGTGCGAATTGTTCCTCAGGGCTATAAACATATCGTACAGCGGTTAGGGAAATATCATTCCACATTAACGCCTGGACTGAATTTTGTGATTCCTTATGTCGATTCTATTGTGGATCGGTTGACGACTAAAGATATAGTGCTGGATATCCCGTCACAGGAAGTTATCACTAAAGATAATGCCATGATTATTGCCAATGCCATTGCCTATATCAATATCATTTCACCTGAAAAGGCCGTTTATGGTGTAGAAGACTATGAGCTGGCGATAGTAAAGTTGATTCAAACTTCACTCAGAGCAATTATTGGTGAAATGACCTTAGATGATGCGTTATCTTCTAGAGATCATATTAAAACAAAGTTAAAAGATGGTATTTCTGATGATATCGCTGACTGGGGTATTACCCTTAAAACAGTAGAAATTCAGGATATTAATCCGTCGACAACCATGCAAGCCTCGATGGAAGAGCAAAGTGCCGCAGAACGAGAACGTCGAGCGGCAGTCACGCGTGCAGAAGGAGCTAAACAGGCAGCCATACTTGAGGCTGACGGTCGCTTAGAAGCTTCGCGCCGCGATGCGGAAGCGAAAATTTTACTGGCTGATGCCAGTGGTAAAGCGATTGAAAGTATTACCGCCGCGATTAAAGATAAAGAACTTCCAGCAACCTATTTATTAGGTGAGAAATATATAGAAGCCATGCGTGAATTATCAGAATCTGATAATTCTAAAACGATAGTCTTGCCGGCCGATTTACTGCATGCAGTGAAAGGTATTCTGGGTAAGTAAACTGTGTAGTACTGTACTTATTTTTTACCATGAAGGACATGAAGATACTGAAGGGAATAGAGCAGGATTATCTTCAAGTCCTTTATGGTGAAAACAAACAAGATGGTTCAAGATGGTTGGACGAAGCCGCTATCGCGGAGAAAAACAGCTTCACCCCTAAATTTATAGTGTAACCTCATTGCCTGTTATCTGCATAACAGGTTAATTTGTAAGCTCATTTAACTAGCAAAAATGAGGTTACCCTGTTATGACACCATCGATAGAGCTTCAATTCAACCATTATTATACCCAGCACTGTAAGCATTTAAAGCTTCAAGGCCTGCAACCCAAAACCATTGATGC
>NZ_BDMN01000124.1 GCF_002189065.1 Bathymodiolus platifrons methanotrophic gill symbiont | reverse complement strand
ACAAAATCTCTACTATCCCCCCGGGCTTGTCCAACAAACGGTTCAGATTGTGGCTCGCTTCGCGATCACAATCTAACCTTGTTCGTTAGAGGTGATATGACGTAAGGACGCTGTTTTCATAATTCACAGCTTCAGAACACAGGACCTCAGCTTAATAAAATCAATGTCATACCGATTTATCAAGATAATAGAGTGAGACCATAATGTACAGATTCATGCGTCAGCACCAAGCTACAATAAAAAAATAATGACCTTTCGTGCCTTTCGAGTCTTTCGTGGTTTAATGTTTTTTATTCATCGATTTTTAAATAAGGATATTTATGCACCAGACGCTAGCTCAGCTTATTCAAGCAGCAAATAATATTATATTGGGCAAGGAGCAACAAATTCGGCTTTCACTGTGCTGTCTCTTAACAGGAGGGCATTTACTGATTGAAGATATACCCGGCGTTGGAAAAACTACTCTGGCTCATACCCTGGCAAAACTGATGGGGCTGGAATATCAACGTATCCAGTTTACAGTGATCTTTTACCCTCGGATATCATTGGCGCCACGATATACAACCCTGAGCAGCATCAATTTACTTTTCATATAGGTGCCATTTTTAAGCAGATGGTTTTAGCCGATGAAATTAATCGTGCGACACCTAAAGCGCAAAGTGCCTTATTAGAGGCAATGGAAGAGCAACAAGTAACAGTTGAGGGTGTAACCTATCCTTTGCCAGAGCCATTTTTTGTTATCGCGACGCAAAACCCAAGTCATCAGCTGGGTACATTCCCCTTGCCTGAATCCCAATTAGATCGTTTTTTAATGCGTATAGAGCTGGGCTATCCTGATCACGATGCTGAACGAGAATTATTGACCGGCCAGAATCGATACAAATTGATCGAGACGCTAAAAGTACAGCTGCCAGTGGAAAAACTATTAGAAATGCAACAGGCAGTAAAGGGTATCTATGTTTCGCCTGCTTTGCTGGACTACATACAGGCATTGATAAAATTTACCCGCGAGTCTGAAGAGTATTTGTTGGGGTTGTCGCCGAGGGCGGGACTGGCAATGTTAAATGCTGCTAAATCCTGGGCCTATATGCAGCAGCGAGAGTCTGTTATTCCCGAGGATGTACAGGCAATATTGGCATCAGTGGCTGGCCACCGTTTGCGTGCCGGGCATAGTAACTCAGAAAATATAGTCGCGCCCTTGCTGGCAAATGTTGCTATTCCCTAAGGAGCGAGGATTTAATAATAACTACCACGAAAGGCGCGAAAAACACGAAAGTATGGGTAAAAGAGATTTTCATAACAAATTATATTCATGAGTTCGCCAACATCGACAAAACCAATACGCTTAAGCTATAGACACATTTATATATTGCCTACTAAACGCGGTTTAGGCTTTATGCTATTACTCACCTTGTTATTATTAACTGAAGTTTCCCAATTATTGAGTAGCTGAAATACACAATGCTGGTGTATCGAGGTTTATTTTAGGTGGTTTTGCCATGTTTATCATCAGTGTTTCCATTGAAAGCAACAATAGCTAAGAAACTTAGAGAGTATGCCTTATTTTAGAGGCGGTATGCGATTATCTTGTCCTACTCCCAGATTTTTAATCAATCCTAAAAATTCTTCGCAGGATAAGCACATGGAAAAACAACAAAAAACCTAAAATAAAGCTTGCAATTACGAAAAACATTTTTTTATAATTTTCCGTTTTATAAACCTTATAATCGGAAACTCTCATGTACGAATCCCAGACACTGAATGCCTTTATTTTTGATCACTGCAATAAGAGCATGGACAATGCCGTATCAGCAGAACGTTACCCTTTGTGGAAGCGAGCATGCCCAGGACTAAACGATATTGGCTTTATTCGTCTTGGGATGTTACGTTGCATCAGTTTGGTGGATAGTGGTCGCCATTTTTTACAGGCATAGGCGCGCCATGCTACATGGTGACAGGAGTCCCAGAATGTTGTGAGGTAGCATGGCGCGCCTGAGAAAGCTTGGCTTGGTCTTGATTCCAGGTGTTTTTGACAGCTATGGTATCCAATCGGGATATAAATGTAGCCTGTATGAAGCCAGCGTAATACAGGATGAGCAGAGACTCCTATTCCCCGTATTCCGCCAGCTTCATATGGGCTACTATTTAGTTTCGGAGATTAATTAATTTTGACTCCTAAGGGTTTAACCTAGAAAAATCAGTTAAATGCGAGTTTATAGTGCAAGGTATTGCTTTTACAGTGCTTTAAAAAAATCTTAGCTTCACCCATAGGTTAAGCGGGCATTTTTTGAAGTGCTGTGGAATCAAGAACTTGTGCTAGAAACCGTGGGCAACTGATTTTTCTAGGTTTAAGGTGGTTATTTTCATTTACTCTGGTTTTCCAGTCAATCATAGAATAAAAGTAGCATAATGGTTCAGCGATTATTGTTTTCAGGCAGCAGAAAAATTTACCTGATTTTGCTTATATCTTTATTAAGTGCTTGTACCCATAGGCAAATACCAGTCACTGCTCATCCGCAGCCAGATAAGGCAGTGCTAAATGATGTGGGTAAATCATGGTATGCGGCCCGGTTTAGCTTGAACTGGGAAAAAGGTCAGGAGCCGAACTGGTACCTTGGTACTTTGCTTGCTGGTGAAGTCATTAGCCCTTTACTGGAGCAATATACTCAACAGCTTATTTGCTGGCGCGTACATCGCCGTGCCGTACATGATCAGACTGGGCATGTATTTAGTTTTATCTTTTACAGTTCTAAAGCAAGTGCTGTCAGTATTTATCAGCAATTGCAGAGTAATCAATTATTGGCACAATTAAAAAAGGATCAACTATTACTTAAGGTGAGCTATGATCCTTTAGCGATTAATTTAGGCGCAACGCTGGCGGACACGAGTGACGCAGCCTGGCCTGAAAGCGTGCGAAAAAACCTGGCCTTTTTTTATGATGGGGGCAAGTCAAATGTGGCTGGCTCAGGTGCAAAAGATGAAGCAGGATACTCAGGAGAGTAGTATCCTTGAATTGAGATACTAGGCTATTCAAAGAAAAATGACGGAACTGTGGCAGGAGCAAGGGCAGCATGCGCTGGTGCATCATTTGAGTGCATTATATGCCTATCAGCCTGTATTAATGCGCTTTTAATCCAATTTACCCATCGCGCTACGAAGCATTACTTTTATACGGGTTTTTATGCGCACTTTTCCAGTAAAAGGTCTATTTTTTGTTATACTTATCAAGTTAAACCTTTAAAGTTAAGGAAAACTCAACATCAACTGCGCAAGTTGTTGTATTTACACCTCTAAAAAATCTTGTATGAGTCATCAAAAATTTATTGAGACGCTAATTGCACAGCAGTCACTGCGTGAAAATGATTTAAATAAAGTTGCAAAAATCAGAGAGCAGATGCAAGAGACAGGGTTGCCTTTGTTGCTGGTAAAGCTGGGCCTGTGTTCTGAAAAAGATGTGGCAAATGCTCTGGCAAAAGTGACCGAACTAGCTATTGTTAAACCTGAAGAATACCCAGATACTCCGGTGTTACCTGAGCAAGTTTCCTTGCGTTTTTTAAGGGAATATCATTTAGTGGGTATTAAGGCAGATGAGGATAAAGTTGTTGTTGCTGTTATGGATCCTGAGAATGCCGTTGTATTGCAGTTATTGCAGCTGATTTGTGATGCTGAGATTGAATTAAAAATAGGTGTTTTATCTGATATCGATAAAGCAATCGAGTCTCAGTATGATGAAGGAAAATCTCAGATGGGCCAGATTACGGATGACCTGGGTGCTAATGAATCACTGGATGATATTGAACATTTAAAAGACCTGGCGAGTGAAGCGCCCGTTATTCGTATGGTCAACCTTATTTTCCAGCGTGCTCTGGAAAGTAAAGCATCAGATATTCATTTTGAACCCTTTGAAGATAGTTTAATTATTCGCTTGCGCATTGATGGCGTGCTACAAAAAATAGAAGGGCCACCAGTAAGCGCGACGGCTGCCGTTATTTCCAGAATAAAGCTGATGGCCAAGTTAAATATTGCTGAACGTCGTTTGCCACAGGATGGGCGTATTAAAATTCAGATGCAGGGTAAGGAAATTGATCTGCGTGTATCTACGACACCGACCATGTATGGCGAAAGTGTGGTGATACGGTTATTAGATAAGGAAAATGTGGTTTTCAATTTTGCTTCATTAGGTTTTGAACAGGCAAATGAAGATTTGTTTATCGAGGTACTGGGTAAACCACATGGTATTATCCTGATCACTGGCCCGACTGGTAGTGGTAAATCGACCACTTTATATACTGCGCTAAGTCAGTTGAATACCCCTGAAAAAAAGATTATCACTGTTGAAGATCCGGTTGAGTACCAGTTAAATGGAGTTAATCAGATTCAGGCTAAACCGAAAATTGGCTTAACCTTTAGTAGTGCATTGCGCTCTATTGTTCGACAGGATCCAGATGTCATCATGATCGGGGAAATGCGTGACCTGGAAACTGCAAAAATTGCGGTGCAATCTGCGTTAACAGGGCACGTGGTGTTGTCGACATTGCATACTAATGATGCTGCAGGGGCGCTAGCCAGATTATTGGATATGGGTCTGGATGATTATCTTTTGACCTCTACGGTAAATGGTATTTTAGCTCAGCGTTTAGTTAGAAAATTATGTATGCATTGCCGGGAACCTTATCAGCCATTAGCTGAAGTTATACAGGAAAAAGGTCTAAGCCGCTTCTTGAAAAATGGGGAATTGACACTATATCAGGCTACTGGATGCAAAGAATGTGGTGGTATTGGCTATAGTGGGCGTTTAGCGATTATTGAGTTTCTGGTTATGAATGATAGCTTAAGAAAAATGGTTATGGAACACAAGGAGTCTGGATTGATCCAGGAAGAAGCAGTTCGGGGCGGTATGCTATCAATTTATCAGGACGGTCTGGCGAAAGCAGTAAAAGGCCTGACTACTTTAGATGAAGTGTTGCGAGTGGCCACGGAAGAATAAGGTGACTTTATTTAGCTATAAAGCCGTTAATGCTGAAGGCGTGGAACAGGAAGGCACAAAAGAAGCAAAAGATGAAGCTACTGTGGTCAGACTGTTGCAGGAAGAAGGGTGTATCCCTGTTAAAGTCTCTCAAGCAGGGTTAAAATCGGCCTATCTATTTTCTTTTAAGAGGGATAAAGAGGGGCTTACGCAAAAAGATATTGGTCTGTTTACTAAAGAACTAGCGACCCTGCTACAGGCTGGATTACCGATAGATAGATCTTTAGTGGTTTTAATGGATCTTATAGAAGAAGATTCTAAAATACACAGGCTGATCAAAAATGTACTGGAGCAGGTAAAAGGCGGGGTAAATCTGGCCGATGCCTTGCAGTCCGAATCTAGTGCATTTTCGCGGTTTTATATTAATATGTTACGCGCTGGAGAGGCGGGTGGTAGTGTGGATATTGTTCTTGGGCAGTTATCTGAATATATAGAAAAGTCTAAAGAATTAAAAGATACGGTTAGTACCGCAATGATTTACCCGATTATTCTGGTTGTTATGGCGGTAGGCTCAGTCTTTTTATTGCTAACTTTTGTGGTGCCTCAATTTACCGAAATGTTTGAAAGTGCCGGAAAAGAACTACCAATATCGACACAAATTGTAGTAGGTACCGCCGAATGGCTACAAAGTTACTGGTGGGTTTTATTTACACTGGGCACTGGCACCTATTTTACTATGCGCTATGAGCTGAGTATTGGGCCAAGAAAAGCCAAATGGGATAGGGCTATTTTATCACTCCCGCTGGTCGGTGAAATCATTCGTAATATGAGTACCACCAATTTTACGCGTACTTTAGGCACGCTTTTAGCCAATGGAGTACCGATATTAACAGCACTAGGTATTGTTAAAGGGACGATAAGCAATCTTGTGTTAGTGCAGGCATTAACTGAAGCGGAAGAAAACCTGAAACAAGGGAAAGATATGTCCAGTGCTTTAATCGAATCCGGACAATTTCCTAAAATGGCAACCCAGATGA
Organism: Bathymodiolus platifrons methanotrophic gill symbiont; assembly: GCF_002189065.1. GTDB lineage: Bacteria > Pseudomonadota > Gammaproteobacteria > Methylococcales > Methylomonadaceae > Methyloprofundus. The sequence continues at coordinate 8,392 of NZ_BDMN01000124.1, read as the reverse complement.
TTAAAATGGGTGAAGAAACAGGTAAAATGGAAGAAATGCTGGAGCGAACGGCAAATACTTACGATAAGCAGCTTAAAATAACCATTGAGCGTATGTTGGCGATGATGGAGCCGCTTTTAATTGTTACCTTAGGCTTACTGATTGCGGGTATTATCATTTCCATTTTGTCAGCAATTTTAAGTGTTAATGATTTAGCGTTTTAATGAGAGAGAATCAATAAAGATGAGAATAGCAATGAAAAAGACGAATAATACGATGCGCGGCTTTACATTAATCGAGTTATTAGTGGTTTTGGCCATTATTGGCCTATTAGCTGGTCTGGTTGGGCCTCAGGTCATGAAGCATTTAAGCGGAGCAAAAACGAAAACAGCCAGAGTACAAATTGAAGATCTGGCTGGTGCGCTGGATATGTACAAAATGGATGTAGGTCGTTACCCTTCTACTAGCGAAGGCTTGAAAGCATTGGTTGGAAAACCTTCGGATGCTCGTTTGTGGAATGGCCCTTATTTACGTAAAAATAATGTACCTCAGGATCCGTGGATTTATGATTATCATTATACTTCGCCAGGTAAGCATGGGCGCTTTGATTTATATTCATTAGGTGCCGATAATGTAGCCGGTGGTGATGGAGAAGATCAGGATATTAATAGTTGGGAATAATTAAAGATAGCTATTACAGTAGAGCGGACTTTAGTCCGCTACTTTGTGCTTCAGATAGTAGCGGACTAAAATCCGCTCTGCATAGGCAGGGTTTTACGCTAATAGAGTTACTATTAGTGATAGTGATTATTGCTATGGCTGTGGCTGTAGCCGCGCCTAATATAGGTTCTGGCAATCAAACAGCTAGTTTAAATGCGGCAGCGCGAGAAATTGCTTCGGCACTACGCTTTGCTCGGGGGCATGCGCTAACGCACCGTAAAGAAACTGTATTTTTACTGAATTTAGAAGGTAACACTTATCAGTTAACGGACAGAAAAAAAGTCTATAAAATAACGAAAGATATAACCGTGACTTTAGATGCGGCTCAGTCACAGATTATAGATAAAAATCAGGGGGGAATACGCTTTTTCTCTGACGGGTCTTCGACGGGCGGGCGTATCACGCTGGAACTAGGTGAAAATAAGCGTCAGTTAGATGTCAACTGGTTAACTGGGCAAGTTGAAATTGATGATTGGTAAGCAGCGCTCACAGCAAGGGTTTTCTTTGCTGGAAATACTCATTGCTTTTTCTATTCTGGCTTTTTCTTTAACTATTTTGTTAAATATTTTTTCCGGAGGGCTACGGCGTACGATGGTCTCTGAAGAATATCAGCAGGCGGTGATCATAGCGCAATCCAGGCTTGCCGCTGCAGGTATTGAAGAGCCACTGGATAATGGTACACAGGCAGGAGAAATAGAGGGTAAATATTTCTGGTCTGTTCAGGTTCAAGCCTTTAATCTAGAGTCGATGGGTTTGGATTTAGAAGAAGAAAGTGTGTTACCTTATCAGGTTACTGTTACGGTAGAGTGGTTAGCTGGTAGAAATAATCGACAGTTTGAACTCACTACAATTAAGCTGTCAAAAGAACAATGATAACTGAGTATAAAGCACATCAGCGAGGCTTTACTTTATTGGAAGTTCTGATTGGCATGAGTATCATGAGTATCATGATGTTGTTGCTGTTTGCCAGTTTAAGAATTTGTGTGCAAAACTGGAATGCCGGAGAGAAGAAAATTGCTCAGGTGAGTCAGGCGGCAGTTATCCAGAATTTTTTACAAAGTAAATTACATGCAACCGTCCCTCTCGACGGTGATTTTTTAGAAGAGCCAGAGTTTTCATTTCAAGGTGATCAGAGCCAGATACAATTTGTTGCTGCCATGCCTGCGAGCGCTGGCAGATTAGGTTTGCAGCGTTTTAAAATGAGTTTGAGACGAGCGGATAGAGATGAGCAAGGGAGTTACTTACAGGTTGAAATACAGCCTTTTTTTCCACAGGATGAGGGGCAGCAAGGGATAGAAGAGCCGATTGTTATTTTAAAGAAAATTCATAGTTTGCAGTTTGCCTATTTTGGTTCCGATAGCGATGCTAGAAATAATGATCCAGTGTGGCACAATGACTGGTTGGAGATGGATAGCCTACCTAAATTAGTTAGTATTGATATTGAACTGGTAGATGGTGAAATCTGGCCGCAACTGGTTGTTGCTCTAAAAATTGATAGCACTTTTGGTGATACCAAGTCAGACTCATCTTTTGGTATTGTCGGCGGCAAATTTGTGAGTGCTAATGAGAGCGAATAAAGGGCTCGCACTGATTGTCGTGTTATGGGTCATTACTTTATTAACCATTATGGCTAGTAGCTTTGCCCTGACAATACAGCGCGAAACAACGATAACAGGAAACCTAAAGGAAAAAGCAACCGCTGCGGCGCTTGCTGAAGCAGGTATTAATTATGCCATTCTGATGCTGTTTACTAAGGACTCAGAACAGCGCTGGAAGACAAATAGTAGTTTGTATGAAATAGAATTCGCAGGTAAAAGAATTCGTATACTGATTGCCGATGAGGCTGGCAAGATCAATGTCAATCAGGCCAGCAAGGAACAACTGCAACAGTTATTTGAATCATTAGCGGTAGAAGAGACACTCGCTGATAGTTTAAGTGATGCGATTCTGGACTGGCGTGATAGAAATGATTTACACCGGCTCAATGGTGCAGAAAAGCAGCAGTATGAAGACGCTGGTTTAAATTATTCACCGCGGAATGACTTATTTAAAAGCTCAGAAGAAGTACAGATGGTAATGGGAATGACAAGGGAAATATATCGTCAGCTAGAAGGGTTAATAAGTGTCTACACAACAAACAAGAAAGTTAACCCAGCGGCAGCGACTCGCGAAGTATTGTTGACCTTAGCTGATGTCGATGAGGCCATGGTCGATGAATACCTGCTACAGCGTGCGGATAGTGAGCGTAATGGAGAGCCTGTTGCTCAGCCAGAATGGTATAAAGGCGGGGGTAAGAGTAGCGCTTATATGATTATTGCTGAAGCGATGATAGATGGAAGTATCACTGAAAAGATAATGACAGTTATTAAACGAGGTAGAGCAAAAAATGGTTTACCTTTTGAAACACTAAAATGGGCCGAGAATTATCCCATGCCCTCTTTGTTTTTGCCGGTAAATAATGACAGGGTAATTAATTAATATGTTAAATCTGGATAGTGAGATTGATGTATCGCTGTTTTTTAAATGGTGGTGGCAGCAATTAAGTTTTTTTGTACCCCGAAAGTTTCTTGATGCCCTGGCACGAGATAAATGTCAGTTAGTTGTTGAGATAAACTCAGAGACTGCGAAAGTCAGCTTTGTTAACCAGCTGCAGGAAACGCAGTTGGGGGAGTTTGAAATTAATGAGCTGGGTAAGGAAGAGGTGCAAAGCTTAATTTCTGGTAATAAGGAATATAGCGATGCGAAAATTATCTTGCGTGTGCCTGAAGCTTTATCTGTCACTCAGGATGTATTTTTACCTGCTGCGGCAGAAGCTAACCTACGCCAGGTTATGACTTATGAACTGGATCGTTATACTCCCTTTCATGCGGAGCAGGTTTACTTCGATTTTATCAAGCAAGGCCTGGCAAATAATAAGGCTTTGATTCATTTGTTGCTGGTATTGGTAAAAAAATCTACCCTGGAAAACATGTATCAGCAATGCCTTAGTTTAGGTTTGCAACCATTTTATGCGGATTCTCAAGCTCAGCTAGTCAGTCCTGACAAGAGCCATAGCCAATATAATTTATTACCTAAGAACCTATGTCAGAAAGCGAATAAAAAGCCTCTATTTATTATGCTTGGCTCTATATTACTGACTTTTACTTTAATTATTGCATTAATGGTTATCCCTTTAGGCAGAGCAACAGAGCAATTAAATGAATTAAAACAACGCTCACGAAAAGTTGAGAAAATAGCGCGTGAGATAGAAGATTCTAAAAAAAGTATAGATTATCTATTTCAGGCAACGCAGGTACTTATTGATAAGAAAAAAGCAGCTCCATCACTGGTGGAACTGATGAATACAGTGACCGAGGTTTTTGGTGATGATACCTGGGTTTCGCAATGGCGCTATTTTAATAATACTTTGCAGTTAACGGGGCAATCTGGCAGTGCATCAAATTTAATTGCCTCTCTGGAAAAAACAACAAATTTTAGTAACACCAAATTTATATCTCCGGTAACAAAAGATAATAGATCCGGATTAGAGCGCTTTAAAATATCAACAGAAGTCATAATCAAACAAAATGCAGACGCTGAATAACACACAACAACGCTGGCTGGCACTAGGCCTATTATTCGGTATTATTATCAGTGTAGGAATGCTTGTTGTGATGCCGTGGCTAAACAGCTTAAGCGAAATAAATGATGATATTGATGAACAGGTATTTCGAATTAAGCGATATCAGAGAGTCATTGCCAGTCGTGAAGAAGTTTTGCTCGATATTGAGCAAGGGCGAAAGGAAATTAATGCTTTAGGCTATTTTAATACGCAAGTATCCTCTTCTCTGGCAACAGCAGAATTACAAAATAGTATTAAAGCTATGGCAGTACAGGCAGGTGGTGAATTGAGTAGCTCCCAGGTTTTGCCTAATAAAGAACAGGATGGAATAGTACGAATTGCAGTAAAGGTAAAATTAACTGGTGATATGGAGATGCTCAGAAGCCTTTTATATGAGATTGAAGGTGAAAAAACTTTTATGATTATTGAAAATGTTACTGTGGTGCCCGCCCCCAAAAAACGCAATAGAAAGACACGTAAAACAGAGCAAACGGGAAATGTCGTGGTGACTCTGGAGGTTTCCAGTTACATGAGGAAGCAAGTGTAATGAAACAGCTTAAATGGGAATATAGCGTAACATTATTATTTTTATTCTGCAGTGTGCTGATAATTATCTTAATGACATGGCAGGGAAGCCATCGTGAAAGTTATCGAGTACAAATTCTGCAAGAAATAGACAATGTGCAAAGTTCAGGGTTCACTTTGCAAGAGGTTCCCAGCACAAAATTTAAAGACCAGGCAATCACAGATTATCATGAACTGATAGAACGACCTTTATTTTTTACTTCTCGTGTACCCTTTGTGCCGGAAGAGAGTGAACAAGATGATAAAAAGCCAGAAGAGGAAGTAAAGGTACTTGAGAAAAGTAGCATGCCTTTGATAGGGATTATCGATTCGCCTATCGGTACGTATGCCTTATTTCATAACCCAAAGGCTAAACCCGAAGAACCGAAGTTTCAGCGCATGAAGCAAGGTGAGGAAATCAACGGCTGGCTAATTAAAGAAATAAAACATGATCGGGTGATTATTTCTGCCGATGAAAATGTCGATGAAATATTATTAGCAAAACCGCGTAAGCACAAAAAAGTTAAATCAAGAAAAAAACGTAAGACCAATCCTTTTAAACAGAAAATTAAGAAGTAAGAATGAATTCTTATAGAAAACGCATAATCCTTCTCAGCATTGTAGTGATCAGTAGTCTCACTTTAACGGCTTGTGAGTCCCTGAACAAAATCCATTTAGGTCCAAAATTAGGTATTAAAATACCGATTGAAGAAGGTATAGAGTTGGACGATACCAGTAAAGATAAAGTTTCGCAGACAGAAGAGTCAACACTCACTACTGAGACAGAAGCAGACGATGCAGTAGTATTTTCACAATTAGGTAACGAAGAAGATATCAAAGCTGAAGTTGCGGGGGTGCGTAACGAAGAGTTTATCGGTTCTGGCGAGTTTATGGCTAAAAATCCGAAGCATGGAATCGTTCAATCGAAGACAGATGGAAAGTATTCAATCAATTTTGATGCTGCAGATATAGGCGAAGTCAGCAAAATCATTCTTAGTGATATGCTGCAGGAAAATTATCTGTTGAGCCCTGCGGTTAAAGGTAGTATTACGTTACAAACGACCAAACCACTGCATAAAGATGACCTGCTACCAACTCTGGAGATGTTGTTACGTATCAATGGTGCAGTGTTAATTAAGCGCGAGGGCTTGTACAGAATTGAACCTGATGCCAAGGGAGTGCATGTAGCAGATACTACTCTGTTAGACGATGAAATAATTAGCTCAGGCTACCAGGTAAAAGTCATACCGCTGCAGTATGTAGGTGCTGCAGATATGGCTGAGGTGATAAAGCCAATTGTGCCCGCTAAAGCAATTATTAAAATTGACCTGGCACGAAACCTGTTATTTGTTGCTGGAACGCAGCAGGAATTAAGAAAAATAATCGATCTAGTCAACACCTTTGATGTTAATTATATTGCGGGAATGTCTTTTGGCTTATATCCTCTGGAAAACACAGAAGTCGGGAGTACTGTCGCTGATATTGAGGCTATATTTAATAAAGGTGAGCAAAATCCATTATCGGGAATGCTGCGCTTTATTACTATAAAACACTTGAATGCTATTCTGGTCATTACTCAGCAAAGAGAATATTTAAAAGAAGCAAAGAAATGGATAGATAGATTAGACCAGCAAAATGGAGTGATTGGCGAAGGCGGGGTGATTGTCTATAAAGTGCAATATGTTGACGCAACGGAGTTAGCCGCGACTTTAAGTTCAGTGATCAGCGGTATCGCACCCACTAAAAGTAAAACACTCTCAATCGCGCCCGGCAGTAAAATAGCGAGTATTAGTAATAAAAAGGATACGTCCAAAAAAGTGGCCAGGTTAACTACTAGCCGTAGTCAGGGGAATGCATCTTTAGAGGGGGTGACTATTATTGCCGATGAACCTAATAATGCATTGATTATCATGGCGGAACCTCAGCAATACAGAGCACTGAGTAAAATTATCAAGCATCTGGATGTAATGCCTTTGCAGGTATTAATTGATGCGACGATTGTTGCAGTTAAACTCGATGATGATTTGTCTTATGGCGTGCAGTGGCTGTTTCGACATAGTGGGTCGAATGGATCAGGGATTGGACGGGTAGGATCGCCCACGTTAGCTGGGCTAGCTACTGCAGCAGCATCAGGTGGTTTCTCATATGGGCTATTATCGAATAATAGCGATGTTCGTTTAATATTTAGCGCCCTGGCTAAAGATGAGAAAATTAATGTACTTTCGTCTCCTTCGTTGATGGTGTTAAATAACCAGGAGGCTACCATTAAAGTGGGTGACTCAGTTCCCATTAGAACCACTGAATCTACCAATACCAGCGGCTCAGTTAATCCAATACAGACCAGTAATATTGAAATGCTGGATACTGGAGTTATCTTAAAGGTAAAACCAAGGGTCAATGCTAGCGGCATGGTGATTTTAGAGATAGACCAGAGTGTTGACACGGCCTCAAAAACAACATCAGCCGGGGGAACATCTAATATTGATTCACCCACTATATTAAAACGCCAGATACAGACAACTGTTACTGTTGTCGATGGTGAAAGTGTCGTGCTAGGGGGGTTGATCAATGAGCAACATACCTTTACCAATACCGGGGTTCCTTATTTAAAAGATATTCCTTATATCGGCTGGTTATTTGGTATCCAGGGTAAAAAGGTAATCAAAGATGAATTGGTAGTGGTTATTACACCGCGTGTTGTCGCCAATAAATTTGATGCGCGTAAGGTTACTGATGAATTTAGGCGAAAACTTACCGGCATTTATTATGATCAGGATGACTTTACTCCAGGTGCCGATCAGGTGCTAAGAGGTTATGATGGTATAGAAATCCAGACGGAAGAGCAGAGAGAAGCGCCAATGGTGGAAGAGGATTTGTAATGACCTGGGTAGAGCGGACTTTAGTCCGCTAAGGTTAATGTCAGATTACCTGCCCCCAGTATAATAAAATTAAAAGCTTACTGAATTTCTCATGGTGAAGGAGATACGATAATGCGTAGCTCGGAATAGCTAGCGTTTTCCGACATTTTTAGTGTTGCCAGCGTATGGTATGTCTCTTGTGGTGGAAAACACTACGCTATTCCACCCTACTGTAAGCAATTATTATATTAGTAAAAATTTGTTATAGAGAATTTCTCTGTACAACTCATTAGGTGGCATATTACCATCTTTTAGTATCGGTAAAAGAATGCTTTTGAGTTCTGCCTCGGACGGGTTGGGGAATAGTTTACGTAAATCTGTACCATTTGGAATATTCTGATAATGGCAAGGTAAGCAGACTGATGATGCAAATTCTGCATAACTGGAATATTGATGAGTGGCATTGGAAAAGTTACCCATCTCTGTGCTATAAGCAACTGCAGACCATCCTGAAAAAAAAGGAATAATAATGTAGAGTAGTATTTTATTATTAACTAACTGCTTGATCATAGCTATCCCAATAAACACACTTTTGATCATTCAAAGAAAAATTTCTTCCCCAGAGAGCGGAAGTTAACTTGTTATCTTTACTTAATTCATCGTAAATAAG
>NZ_BDMN01000123.1 GCF_002189065.1 Bathymodiolus platifrons methanotrophic gill symbiont | reverse complement strand
GCCATTGCGGTATAGGGTCTTGCATAGCCGATTTATTTTGAGATGGGCTCATTAATGCCTCCTGAGTTAATTGGAAGCAATAGTCTGCCATTTTTTAGGTTGGTTTTGAATGTGTGGTTTAATTGACGCTTACATTTTGTTAGTTATACTCAGTTACTTACTATATAAACAGACGCAATGCTTACCGGCTTGGTCTTAGTCCATCCTGCTTTCTTTCAAAGCATTTACTCTTTTTATGCACAATATGAGATCAATTCCTGACAACTTAATAACCATTGAAGACGTCGCATGATTGCTATTGTAAGACTATTCAAATATGAGCTTTTGGTTAATTTTTTTATAATAGCATTTCCTTTATACGTCACAATTTTTATAACGCCAGTCTGGACATGGTTACTATTCAGCTTATTTTATGCTGCTGCCTATCTTTTTCTTGTTCGTCCTATCAAGCATTATGTGAAAGTAGTTGTATTACTTTTTGCCATGCTGCCCTTTCTATTTTTTGATGCGCTATTACTGGTAACTACTTTATCCAGGGAACCGGATTTAACGAGGCATTTTATTTCCATTTTAATAAGCAGGGGATTTTAGGTTTTCAGAATGAGATTTTGATGCTTGTTATCGTGATGTGCGTCTATTATTTTTATTTATGCTTTTTAACCTTTAAGTTACATAGAGAAAACGCAAATAAGAAATCTGGCTTATTTGCGGGAGGCTTTATCATATTACTTACATTGATAAGCCCGCAAACACTCTCGTTTGGGAAAATGTATCATGATGCTCATGATAGTCAGCTGTTATCACGTTATTTCCCATTTTATAGCTAATATGACGAGGCTTCAATTGATCAGCTTATTGAAGGTGCCCAGGCTGATTTTAAATATCAGCTAGGGAATAAAAAAAATGGTTTTTATTTATGCTGAAAGCATGGAAGCTAATTTTTTTGATAATGAGGTGGTTCAAGGCAAGCCTAATGCTTTGAATGATATGAAGCAATCATCTATTGTCTTTAACAATATGATGCAAACATCTTATACGGGATGGACCATCGCTGGTATGGTCGCGAGTTTGTGTGGGGTTCCATTGCAGATGCCCTTAGCTTCATCAGCAAATAATTTTAATATATCTGCTGATTTTATGCCAAATGCTGAATGTGTCAGTGATCTACTTAAAAAAGAAGGTTACAATGTATCCTTTCTAGGTGGAGCCAACCTGAATTTCGCCGGAAAAAAAGCCTTTCTAAAGACACATAGTTTTGACAATATTATCGGCAAAAGTTATTTTCAGAAAAAATACCCTGAAAACAAACATGATTATAATAAGTGGGGGTTGAGAGACCGCCCTCTTTTTGAATATGCCCTGAATGATTATCTTGAATTAGCCGCTAAACCTAATCCATTTGCCTTGTTTCTTCTTACTCTGGATACTCATGCCCCAGGATTCCCTGATCCAGCCTGTACTGATAAATATCAGTCGATTAAAAATAATAGAATGCTGGATTCCGTTCATTGTGGCGGTCAGTTGATTAAAGAATATATTCAAAATATTCGCAATAGCCCTTATTCTAATGACACAGTGATTGTGGTTATGAGTGATCACCTGGCGCACAAGAACCCAGCTAATTACTTGCTAAAGAAAAAGTTACGAAAGTTGATGTTTATGATTAATATGCCATCAGGAGAACACCAAGAGGTAGAAAACCTAGGTTCCCATTATGATACTGGTCCCACAGTATTAAGTAGCATAGGTTTTGATAATTGTCAGGCATTTGGTTTTGGTCGTAACATGTTGTCTTGTGGAGTTAAGGGCAATCCTGCAAGTAGCAGGAATGGTCGCTTACTCGAATTATTTCCCGCTGATAAGCACCTCATAAAAATAGCTGGCCATACCAGGATTAAGTCATTTGTACGTACAAAATGGGGTGATTTTCTTGGTGGAATCATCAGTGTTTCCATTGAAAGCAACAATAGCTAAGAAACTTAGAGACTGAAGTTTCCCAATAATTATTTATGGTAAAATTGAAACTATGCTACAGCGCTGGACGATTGAGAAAGCATTCAATAACAGTAAAAGTAATTTGAAAGAAACAAAAGCATGGTCTTCTGATAATAACTCACTCAAGAACCAGATGCGGCTGACAGCAATGAGCTACAACTTATTACGCACGGTCGAAGAGCTTTCTAAAATACAAGATCCAGAGTTGATTCACCCTTCTGATAAAAAGTACACCGAAGATCTTGAGAAAAGGCAGCAAGCAGCTAAAAAAAGGGGAGGATTTGTGAATCCATTATTTTTTAATGAAAGAATCGCACGTATAAGCTCATATACTATTCGGGCTGTTCAAAACGCAATAATGACAGGAAAGTCGCTGAGTAGCTTTATCAATGCGCTTGTTGCTAAATTAGTTCCGAGGGTGAATCAGATAGGGGAACACTGATGGGTGGAATAGATAATGATGCTAATTATATAATTAGCATTGGCAATAAACAGTTTTCATATCGTAACCCTCAACCTTTTCGAAATACCGAATCGGGTGCCTTGTTATTTAAATTAGCTAAAAACACTTTTGATATAAATAACATTACCTCAATGAAGGATAATCTTCGTCTTCCCGAGCAGTATTCAATTGAGCACTGGTTAAATGATAAGCAGGGTATTTATTTGTATATAGGTAAAAAATCAGGGCTGTCTTTTCTTGATATTACAGGCAATAAAGAAGAAAATATTATTGCGTTTATTAACCAGACCCAAGCTACTGCGACAATAGTTCCACTTAAAGATAAATTGAAAATTTCGCTAGCTGAGATACGTGATTATTTTGCTGAGGGAAAGATAGGGTTTTCTGAAAATAAAAAGGGCTTATCCCTGCTTTCCTGTCTTAATAAGGTTTGCCAGAGCCATATCGGAAATGCTGTTAATCAAATCGATATTGCAAAGTGGGGGCTTAGTGTCTGGCAAGTATCAGGTAATGGCGACGTTAAAAAACTTGCGTATATTAATCACTGTAAAGACCGCAGCAGCTTTAATACATCTCCGGCTTTAGCGGCTCTTGTCGAGACAGCAAAAAACTCTGGACAGGAGTCGGTCATTTTAATCGGGCATAACTCAGTTTTTTGTGAGTCGAAACAAGAGTTAGTGCAGTGGTTTAAGCCTTTTGCATTGGATAAGTTAGAATATATAAACTTTAAACAGCCCTATATAGGCATTATTAACCTGAAAAACAATAAGCTGACAGAGTTAGTAGGTAATGACTATATTCAGACAAGAATTTAAAAGGGAATATGATAGAAAAAAACAGTTTAACGACACCATCTTGCGTAATATTTTCTATTTCAGGCTATGCAGCTAGGTAACTTTAGAGAGAAACAGCACTGGTTTTACCGGGTAATAAGAAAAGTATTTAATTACATTCCATCATCTTTTATAACAGAGGAGTCCTCATGGCAATGGCTACGATTTTATCCCGCTATTGTTCCCGCTCAGTATTGTTTTAACGAATGGAACCAGGCAATAAACAACAAATACTATTTGAACTATCAAAAATGGATAGATCAAAATAGCCTGACTACGCTTGAAGACTGGCGCTTATTGCAACAGAAGGCCTATCACTGGAAATCACCACCAAAAATAAGTATTGTCACCCCTGTGCATAATACTGAAATTGAAGTGTTATACGAATGTATTATTTCCATTCGTGCGCAAGCCTACCCCTATTGGCAATTGATTTTGGTTGATGATGGCTCATCTAATATTGATACACTTGATTTATTAAAGTCGGGTGCTTGTAATGACCCAAGAATTCAGGTTTATTTTTCCGGTAAGTCGCAAGGTATTTCTGGAGCTACTAATCAGGCGATAGAAAAATCCAGGGGTGATTATGTACTGTTTTTAGATCATGATGATCGCCTGGCATTAGATGCTTTATACCGGGTTGCTGATGAAATCCGAAACTACCCAGAAGTAGATATTGTTTATTCAGATAGAGATATGATATCGCCTGAGGGTAAGCGATATATGTATTTATTCAAGCCCTGCTGGTCACCAGAAACCCTACTTGCGGGTAACTATATTTTTCATTTAATGTGTTATCGGCGCAGTCTGGTTAATCAACTCGGCGGCTTACGAACCGAATTTGATGGTTCGCAAGACTATGACTTGATTTTACGTGCTGCTGAAACCGAGCCACAGGTACGGCATATTCAAACAGTACTTTACCACTGGCGACAACACCATAGCTCAGTTGCATTGGATAGCGGAGCCAAAGACTATGCGTTTACAGCCGGTGTTAAAGCTCTGAATGTAGCCATGCAACGACGTGGAATTGCAGGTGAAGCCGTAGAAATAGAGTCCTTATGGCGTGGTAACTATCGACTGGATTTGGTCGCTCCCGATGCAACGGAAATTGAAGTGCTAAATATAGACACTGAATTTCCTGTAGAAAACTATACTCAATATATTAATCAATCCATAGCCGCAACTGAAAAGCCTTATATTGCAATTATCAGTCAGGCATTAGCTCCTGTAAACGAAAATATTATGGGCCAACTAGCTGCCTGGTTAAAGATTGAGGGAGTTGCTATAGCATCAGGTAGTATTATTACTGAGTATCAATTAATTGATTATGCAGGCGCAACCTACCATAAGGATGGTGGGTTAATAGTTCCTTACCAGGGCTGGCCAATAAGTGAACCGGGTTATATGGCAGTAACAAAATTAACTAGAAATATCAGTGCGCCGCACCCCTTTTGTGTCATTATTCGGCGTGAAGTCTGGCAGCAACTAGGTGGTTTAAATGCCCATTATCAGGGGGTTTATAGTTTACTGGATTTTAGCTTAAGAGCATTAGCCGCTGACTGGCGCTGTGTTAGTGTTCCACAAGCGCAATTTATTAGCAGGCAACCGGATTTATTAGCCCATTACACTGAGCAGGATAAGCAGTTGTTTCATAAGAGCTGGCAAGACTGGCTAGAGAAAGGGGATCCTTACTATAACTCAAACCTGACTAGAGATAGTCAGGATAAGGTGTATCAGTTGCCAGGTAAGTAGTGCTTATTATTGTAGGGCGTGGCTTTAGAGACTGTGAAAGTATCTGCTTTTAGCCTCCCCCTTGAGAAGGGGGGATTGAGGGGGGATCGTATAAAAACATAGATCATTGATATTGCATGATTAGTTTTAACATATCAAACCTCCCCCAATCCCTCCTTAACTAAGGAGGGAATTTTGTTGAATACTTTCACGGCCTCTTTAGCCTGCCTTTATGTGTGCTAGCGGGTGTCACGTAAGGGAGACGGAAATAAATAACCGTCCAATTTTTAAACGTTAATAAGCTAGATTCAATAATCTTTGTGGATAATTTCGACTACCCACTTAACAGGAAATATTGCGGTAGGGTGCGCATCGCATACCTTTCAGAGCTGCTATAGTTTCTCTGAAATTTTCAAGCAATATTCGGAAGCGGGATCTTTAGTCCCGTCCAAGCATGCGGGGCTAAAGATCCCGCTTCCGAGCATTTCTGACTGCCCAGAATGTATGGAAATTATTTACCTGAAAGCCTATAGGTATGCGATGCATACCCTACACAAAGCTTGTTCCGCGTTGAATTAGTCGTCTAATTTTGGATGATTTAATTTTTCCATTTCCCTAAGTCTATAGCTGTTTTTCTATCCAGTTCAGGGCGTTTTTTCATTACGCCTACAAAAATATTTTGTATATTGCTTGCTTGCATATTAATGGTCCACGGAACGATAATTTTTTTAATGCTCGGGGCGTTTAATATTCGACCTATCTCCGCAACCCTTTCAAACTTATAGGGTAGTTGAATGGTTTTTTTTCCGGTTAAACCTTGTTCAAAGTCGCTTATTGCCTGTAAATGTAATTCGGCTAAATCTGCTTTGCCAATTAATTTATAGTACAAGGTTTTTTTCAGGATGTTACGAATGGCGTTGTTAACCGCAATATCACCGCTGTGCTTGGCAAGTAAATATAAAATATTGCGATTATCGTAATAAAGTATCCAGTTGGGTACTTTGGCAGCCGCTGAGAGATGCCAGATTAATGACTTTGCTGATACTACCACTCGATGACCTGCTTTGCCGATACGCAAACACCACTCAACATCATCAAAGTGAATAAAGAAATCCATCCATAAGCCAGCTTGCCTGGCGACGGGAGCACGGATTAACAATGATGCAGCTGCAACATAATCAACATCCATCACAGGCTGACAATGCATTAGTTGTTGACTTAAGTCAGCATCCTCGACTAATAAATCGTCTATGGGCGTTCCTTGCCAGTTAGATATTTCTTCATAGTGTCGATTAAATACAAGAGTGCCGTTCTGTTGGTCAACAAATGCGCCCATCTCATTTATACGCCATGGGTAATCTAATTGCATCATGGTTGAGCCTGCAATAGCAGTCTCAGAATTTTCTTCCAGTACAGTGACTAATTCACTGAGTGCATTCTTATGTACCACGACATCGTTATCGAGTAACCAGAGATAGTCATAACGCGAATCAGGCTGGTCAAATGCCCAGGCTAACCCGGTATTAAATCCGCCAGTGCCACCAATGTTTTCAGCATTCCGAATAATCTCAATATCATCAAATTGTGCTTCTAACGCCTCAAAAGTGCCATCATTACTGGCATTGTCTATAACCAGAATATCAAGCTGTTCCCTGGGGAAATTAATGACAGATAAGGAATTGAGTAGATCTATGACATACTCTTTTTTATTCCAGGTAACAATAATAATAAGAATTTTTGCTGTTGATTTCATGTGCGTTTTTATAATTGATGAATAAGGCTGTTTTGCTTCCAGAAAGGTAAACAATCTAGCCGGATATTTGCAGGTAGAATTGTTTTTTCAATCGGCTTGTTTAGACCGTCACGGACAGCTTTTAGGTAAGGTATTAGTTCGCCAAAACTAATAGCGCGAACCAGGCCAATCACTAAGCGTGAAAAAATTAAGTAACTTAGCTGAGGTTGTGGATAAAAGCGTCTTAATAGCCACAGCGTATTGCGTGTCGGAAAAAATATTCGCCGCTCACCTGGGCGCTGGCTGGGGATGCCTCGATGCACAATAATGCAGGCAGGATCATAAAAAATATCATAGCCCTGCAAGCGCACTTGAAAGCTCACCTCAATCTCATTCTGATAAAGAAAGAAGTCTTCGGGATACCAGCCAATTTTTGCAAACAAATCACGCCGGATAACAAAACCACAGCCAATAAAAAAAGGTGAACGAGTGAATGTTGTACTTTTAGGTAAATGCCAGCTCCATTGAGCTATGCCATCGGGCGATTGAATATGAGCAGCAATAATGCCAATATCCTGGCGTTGTTCTAATGTTTCTAGTGCATGGTCCAGGCTGGTAAGGTTAATGGGGCAGGAATCATCATCTAAAATTAATAAATATTTACCCTTTGCTATGTTAAAGCCAGCGTTATAGCCGGAAATACCTCCGTTATCAGGCAGTAAAATACTAATAATTCCAGTTTGTTGGCGCAAGTATTCGGCTGTACCATCTGCTGAACCATTATCGACAGCAATGATTTCTATATCATCACGATTAGCACAAAGTTCTTGTAGGCGTGAACTGGTAAACTGAGTTTCTGTTAGTTTATTAAAGTTAAGAAAAACAATGCTTAGTTTTATCGGTGATGTCATTTTTTGCAGCGCTTACTTAAGAATAAAATGTTCAACATTAGCATAATCACTTAGACAGTTACCATTATAACTGGTAATGGCAACATAATACGCGCTACCAGCCCCAAGCCTGACGGAAAGATCAGTACTATGATTCATATCAATACTAAAAAGGCTCTGAGCTTCAGGGTAGGGGGCATAATTCAGGCGATAGCCAGACACATTGTTGATAGCATTCCAGCTGGCAGTGACTATGTTAGCATTAACTCCAAGGTTTAGATAAACACTAGGGGGTGTTTCAGCGGCACTACAAATATGCTCAGAAATAAACGTACTGTAATTTTTAAGTCGAGTATAGACACCGTAAAAGCCTGGTTCTGCACAGCCATAGCCCCAGCTAGTAATGCCGGCCTGGCGCCAGGTTCTGCTTTCAGTGTCAAAAACAACAAGCGGCCCACCGCTATCCCCAAAACAGGTGTCTTTTTCGCCTAAGCCATTTCCAGCGCATAGCATGTCTTGCGTAATGTCTCCCATGGCAGCATCGCAAAGGGCATTATCAATCAATGGTAAATTAACCTGCTGTAGCTCTGAAGGGTATATTGTAGATGGACTGGAAATAGGACCCCAGCCTAAGGCAATCGCTTCTTTTCCTACGTTATCCTGAGAGCTGAAAGGAGCTAAAACATTAACCGGTTGATTCTGTGAAGGTGTTGCAAGTTTGATTAAAGCCAGGTCATTCTCTAAGCTGAAATTATTGTATAAGGGGTGGAATAATATATAGTCCACAGCTAAACGTTCACCCATGCCACTATCAAATTGTGCCTGATTAATAATCACATTAAAGCTAAAGTTATTTTTATAATAGACGCAATGAGCTGCTGTTAACACCCAGTCTTTAGCGACTAGGCTAGCACCACAAAAAAACAGTATTACTGAAGTTATCAACCAACCCCGCCATCCAGGGCCACGCTCCTGAATCAGCAGTTCTACCGCCAATGATCCGCGCCATTCTTTCCACGGCAGATGCATTGTTAATACTTAGTAATAAAAGTAGAAAAATAGCAATAATGATATTTCTAGGCATAGTGTAATCTATTTATAACTTGTGTAGCATTTCTATTCATGTAGCCTGTATGCAGCTTGCGGAATACAGAAAGAGCAGTGCATTTATTTCTGGTTTGTACGCAGAGAGGCTGTGAAAGTATTCAGTATAATTCCCCTCCTTATCAAGGAGGGGCTAGGGGAGGTTTGATATTAAATAATAATCTACATTATAACAATAACCTATGATTTTATAGATCCCCCCTCAATCCCCCCTTCTCAAGGGGGGGAGGCTAAAAGCACAATACTTTCACAGCCTCAGAGCATAGGAACGAGGAAGAATACAGGTTTTTTATCTTTTTTCGTGTTCTTCGTGGTGAGGTTTTTTTATCGTATACGGGGCAGTTTAATAACAGTGGATTCAGGCTCCCGTATTCCGCAAGCTGCATGCGGGCTATAACTTGCTTTTAGATAAGTGGATGATCTTTAATGTTTTCTTGGTATCAAAACTCATCAGCAAACACCTGCAATGCACGGGCAACAATATCATCCATATCATAATAGCGGTTTTCTGCTAAGCGCCCTACTAAAGTAATGTTATCAAATTGCTCGGCAAAGGACAGATAGCGATCTAGCTTTTGCTTGTTTTCGTCGGTAAAAATAGGGTAATAAGGAATGTTTTTATCCGGATTATCACGCTCAAAGTTCTGTGGGAACTCTTTAACTATCGTGGTGCCAGAAATCGTTTGCTGGCTGATATGCTTAAACTCGGTAATTCGGGTAAAGTCATAATCATTTGGGTAATTAATAGTGGTTTTTTCCTGAAACTGTTCAGTTGGCAAATTTTCAAATTTAAAAGCGAGTGAACGATAAGGCAGTTCACCAAAGCGATGCTCGAGTAATTCATCAATCAGCCCGGTAAAAATTAACTGACCAGTGAATTCACTATTCATAAACTGCATTTTTCCCGACTCAAGATCAACCTTAAAAACATCTTTAAAATCAGTGTTTAACAGCAAGCTGATGTTGGGTTGATCGAGCATGTTTTGAAATATTTTTGTATATCCGTGTGCTGGAATGGCCTGATACTTATCCTGGAAATAGCGGTTATCACGGGAAATATGCACAGGCACGCGCCCAGTTACCTCTGCTGAAATATCCTCTGGTTTTTTACCCCATTGTTTCGCCGTATAATTAACAAAAATCTTTTCGTAAATAAAGTCGGCAAGAAATTTAAGTTCTTTATCATCAATAGTGCGTAATTCCAGAATAGGGACCTTTACCCCATAACCAAAGCGTTCAATCAGTTTTAATTCAAGTGAATCTGCTAGTGACTTAGGTAATAAGCTATGTAAGCTATTCAGATTAAACGGAACAGGCACTTTCTGGCCATCGATAAAAGCTAATACTTCATGTTGATAGGGGCGCCATTCGGTAAACTGACTCAGATAATCAAATACAGATTTATTATCAGTATGAAATAAATGCGGGCCGTATTGATGGATTAAAACACCGTGCTCGTCAAAGCAATCAAAGCAGTTGCCGCCGATATGCTGGCGTTTATCGATAACTAAAACGCGTTGATTTTTTTGTGTTGCAAGGCGTTCAGCAAGAACAGCGCCCGCAAAGCCAGCGCCAATAATAATAGTGTCGTACATAGACAAGAAAACTTGAGTAAAAGAAACCTATTATATAGATAAGTATAAATATTATCTGCGAAAAATAGGAGGCTGAGTGGCAAGAGGCTTTATTAGTTCTGGTTTCCCACGCAGAGCATGGGAACAAGGGGAATCTTTTTGTCTTTTTTCGTGTTCTTCGTGTCTTTCGTGGTGAGATTTTTTATCGTGTGCTAGTACAGTTTAAGAGTAGCGCGTTCATTTGCCCCGTATTCCGCAAGCTTCATACGGGCTACATTTTAATTAAATAATCAATGTAATATCCCGTCCCCGTAGGCTGGGTTAGATTTTATTGCGAAGCAATAAAAACGTAACCCAGCATCTTAAGGAGCCTCATAAATGCTGGGTTACGTTATCTGCGCTACGCTAGATAATCTAACCCAGCCTACGCTGTAACATTGAAACAGATAGATCTTTTTTCGTTTCTTCATGATGAAAGAATCATTTAATCAGTCCTGATTATAGCTAATGCCCTGTTTGATATATAAAACTCCATGGATAATCACGGTTAACAGCCATTGAAACAATGCGGCTGTTATAACACACAGCAAAAACAAACCCATAAAATTCAAGCTATTATAGGTAGTTAAATATTCCCTATGCATTATAAAAAAATGAATCACTAAAAAGTGATATAAATGAAATGTATAACTAATTACTCGATTATTCTGTTTATTCTCCCTCGAAATAGCTAAAAAATCATTAGCATTTTGAGTGGGAAAGATAAACAGGTAAAACCTTACTCTTTGTGTTGTCTATGCAAGGTGTAGCCCTGCAGGCTTATTCTTTCCATGCTTTCTTTTATCCTTAAAAATTATCATTGTTTATTATTGATGCGCGGAGCGCGGTTTAAGAGAAACCATATTGCTGTGATTGAGAGTGATTGTGGAGAATGTGTTGGCTAGTGTTGGTAAGGGGTGGATAACATCTTTTCGTTATCCATGCTTTATCAATACGTCCCGTAGGGAGCCAATATATTCTCCACATGAACGGTACGCCGCAGAATTTGCAAAATGCGCCCTGTAGCGATATATAGCCGTTAAATGAATAGTGTTTCTTGTGCTCTTGAATATACTTGTTCACCACTAGGATTACAGAGACTTTCGTCCATATATGCCCAGATTACGTTTATTGAAATAATATCAACTTTGCCCACTACCCATTGTGTTAATTGAGTGAATATAGATGACAAAAGAAAAAAATATTGAGCGGGGAGTCGCTATTTAACCTGTAATATGTCGATTAGGGTGGTAAACCCAGCTAGGATTAATAAGAGGTTAATATTGGCTAATCCTGCATAGTTAGCGCCACTTTTATCCATAACGACCTTATCAGGAAAGCCATTATTATTAATCGTTTGTTTGACAAAGGCTGTTGCAGCCTATTCATCACGGCGCCCAGAAAGCATGAAATCAAGCGTATCACTGTGACTATCAACAGCTCGGTATAAATAGGTCCACTGACCCTTCACTTTGATATACGTTTCATCCATGTGCCACGCTCTATTTGTTTCTCGTTTCTGAGATTTAGCTTTTACAGCAATGGCAGGAGAATAACGGATAACCCAACGATTGAGCGTAGCATGATCCACTTCAACGCCTATTTCTTCCATAATTTCTTCAAGGTCGCGATACGAAACGCCGTACTTGACATAAAAGAAGGCTGCATAAATAATGACATCTTTTGGAAGTTGAGTGCCTTTGAAGCTGAGCATGTGATCCACCTTTTATTGAAACTGATAATTATGATAGCAGATAACGTCGGGAAGTTGGATTTTTGCACAGAACCTTCCCACTCCCCTTTGACTTTTATATAGGTTTCATTCATACGCCGCCACTGAAAATCCTGGAAAAGGATCGTAAGCGGCGGCGGAACCTTTCTTTTCCTAAAAACCTCGTGTAGGTCTCGCTCTAAAATAAAATGTTTTCTCAGCTAGGTTTGACCAACCATTTATAAAATCTCGGATATAGCTGAACCTTAATGAATTTTTGTATGTCTCATTGGTTGTTGAAGTCCAGTACATTGTATTTCTAAATCCACCTGTCTTTTGGAAGTTTCCTATCTCATGAATGTTACTATACATTAGGTGAAGCTCACCGTGACTTGGCAAGTACCAGTCATCGTAATCATTTAACACATAGTTAGCCACCTCAGTTGCTATAGAGCCGTGACAGCTAGTGGCTAGTAGATCCTTCGTATTCTCTACACCACCACCTAACTCACGACTTAAAGCTTTACCTTCCAAACTTACTCCATGACACCCCCATCTTCCACGGACATCATCGGGAGCAGCTTCAAGCCCATGAGTGCCTTCCTCATTTAGAGAGAACACCCAGCCTCCCGCGGGACCAGTATCACCTATAGAATACTTTATAGCGCATTCAGAGTTCTGTAATTTCTCTTTCTCCTCTTTAGGCCAACCCGCAATAAAGTCTTTCTTCACCTCATCATCGTCAATAGACAATTTACTAAACTCCTTGCAGATATCTACCTCCCACGTGAAGCTCCTAACTGGACGAGCATACGCAAGCCACCCAGTTTTTATTATAGGGAGGGAGCTTTTACGAGGATCATCCTTCATATCCTCATCACTATAGAAAGAGTATATATAAGAATGCCTGACGTTATCAGGTGTAGTGGAGAATTCAGAACTACTCCAATACCACATTTCATCCATGTTAGTCTCTAGCCCTTCCTTTTGAAGCGAATGCAAAGTGATAAGCTCGTTAATAGAAGGTAGCCTCCAATCTTGGTGGTCATTGTGTGTCCAGTAATAGGATAGATATCCTGTTGCCTCCTGCCACGTCAACAATTCACTCCACGAATTAGGACCGTAGTTATGACCCGCCTTCTCCATATCATAAGGTGCAGCTTCTACGCCAACATTGCCAAAAGTAGACACCGACAACACCAAACCACCAGAGGGTCCTATATCCCCAACCTTATAAGGATGCTGGTATTCAGTATCTGGCTCGTCGCTAGGAGGGAACAGTTCATTCGCATTTACACTATGAAAAGCTAGTGAACAGAGAATAGGTAGTAAAGCTATTGATAATTTTATTGTTTTCATATTTAACCTCTTAATTAAACGTAACTACTCAGCGTATTTTTTGACTTTAAAATCAAGCGGGGAGTCGCTATTTTTGCGAAAGCTTGTTTTGGGCATCCCAGCCCAAGCAAGCAGCAAAAACTTAACGCGACCACTTATGCCTCCGGCGGCCCCGATTCGTCCTCGTCACCTCGTCCCGACCCAACAAGGGGTCGGAACATAGGCTCCAAATGACTTAACGCCGTGTCGGATGGCCTTTTATTTTGTCTCCACCTTCGCTAACGCTCAGACTCCGACAAAATAACGGCCCTACGGCTATCGCGGACTAAAAATCTTCACTTCGCTTAGGCTCCGTTTCCCTGATTTTCAGCGTATGCGGTTTTATTTCATGCGTCAGGGCTGACAAAGCGGTGGTTATCTTTTCGTTTTGATTCTGGAAACTGGTGATTGTAATAGTCAATAAGCCAGATATGTTTACTC
>NZ_BDMN01000122.1 GCF_002189065.1 Bathymodiolus platifrons methanotrophic gill symbiont | reverse complement strand
CTTATGCTTTAAAAACTAGGAAACTTCAGTAGGCAATAAAACCACGTTCAAACCAGGCAGAGCTACCCGCTATATCGGTAATACATTGAGCTAACCATCCTCCTGTACAGGATTCGGCTGTCACTATTTTGCTGTGTTTTTTGCTTAAGTATGCACCAAACTTTTCAGCAGCTAGGCTAAGATTCAGATTTGTATTCATAGGTACTTTTCTTGCTATTAATAGTAAAGCTATGGACAATACTTTGCTAAAATTAAGCGATATTATAAAGGTAATTTTTTAGCGGCTTTTAGAAATAACTGTAGAGCGTGGCTTTAGGAAACTGTGAAAGCATTCAAAAAATTCCCCTCCTTAGTTAAGGAGGGGTTAGGGGAGGTTTGTTATATTAAAACTAATCACGCAATATCAATGATGTATGTTTTTATACGATCCCCCCTCAATCCCCCCTTCTCAAGGGGGGAGGCTAAAAATAAATACTTTCACCGTCTCTTTAGCCCGATTTTATCAAGCTTCCGGCATTATGTGGACCACAATCAGGGTTCCTTAGCACTCAAGGATTAAAAAAAACATACATATGACAGATTTAGATTGGAATGACTATTCAGTAGAAACTCAGGCTATTAGAGCAGGGCATCAGCGCACTCATGAAGGTGAACATAGTATGCCTATCTACATGACCTCAAGTTACGTTTTTAAAAGTGCAGAAGAAGCGGCATTACGCTTTACCGGGCAGCAACCAGGTAATATATATTCAAGATTTACCAATCCGACTGTTGATACTTTTCAAAAACGCCTGGCACTAATGGAACAAGGTGACCGTTGTCTTGCCTTTTCTTCTGGTATGGCTGCTATTATGGCAATTGGTATGAGTCTGTTGAAGGCGGGGGATCATGTTGTCTGTTCGCGTAGTGTCTTTGGTAATACAGTGCTTACTTTCGAGAACTATTTTGCCAAATTTGGTGTTGAAACTACTTTTGTTGAGCTCTCAAATCTGGATGCTTGGGAAGCAGCGATACAGCCGAATACTCAATTTCTATTTGTCGAAACGCCATCAAATCCGTTAATGGAGTTAGTGGATATACGTGCATTAGCTGATATTGCCCACAAGAAAGATTGTCTGTTAGTGGTCGATAATGTTTTTTGTACCCCTATTATGCAAAAGCCCATAACACTAGGGGCAGATATCGTTGTGCATTCTGCGACTAAATACCTAGATGGGCAGGGGCGTTGTGTCGGGGGGGCTATCATTGCCAATGAAGAGATTATTGAAAAATCGATTTATCCTTATTTGCGTACTGGTGGGGCAACTATGAGTGCGTTTAATGCCTGGGTATTTCTATCTGGGCTGGAAACTTTAGCTATTAGAATGAAAGCCCATTGCGATAGCGCTTTTGAATTAGCAAAGTGGCTCGAAGGGCATGCGGCTGTGGGAAAAGTTCATTACCCGGGGCTAGAGTCACATGCACAACATGAATTGGCTAAACAGCAACAAGATCATTTTGGGGCGGTCGTTAGTTTTGAATTAAAAGGCGGAAAAGAACAAGCCTGGAAATTGATTGATGCTACGCAAATGCTGTCAATTACTGCTAATCTGGGTGATGTGAAAAGTACTATTACCCATCCAGCAAGTACAATACATGGTCGTTTAGCGCCAGAAGTACGCTTGCAGGCAGGTATTAAAGATAGTCTGGTCCGGGTGTCGGTAGGGCTGGAAAATATTGAGGATATTAAGCGTGATTTATTGCGTGGTTTGACACTGTAGGACCCTATCGAGGGTTACGTTTAGGATATAGGTCGTGCTTTGCTCGCATAAGCTAGAATAAGCTTATTCTTTAT
>NZ_BDMN01000121.1 GCF_002189065.1 Bathymodiolus platifrons methanotrophic gill symbiont | reverse complement strand
TGAAACACACTTTGTTTCTTAGTTAAGTATTGTGGATTAAGCGGACTCATTTTAGGCAGAATTGCATTTAGATCAGTGCCATTTTCACTGGCATATTCTCGTTTTAACGATGCTGTTATATAGCGCTTAGCCGCTTCTTCATTCAGGCTTTCGGCACTAATTAATTCTCTTGCTTCACGTTGTTGTTCAGCTTGGGCAAAGGTAAAGAAAGCATCAATAATACTGGATTTATCGGGTATATTATCTAAATTGGTTTGATTAATAAAATCAGGGAAACGGAGCCTAAGCGGAGTGATGATATTTAGTCCCTGGTAGGCGACAGGGCAATTCGCTGATCCGAAGTGCGCTAGTAGCGCGCGAGGGAGGCAAGAATTGCATTCCGAATAGCCGTCCAGCCATTTGAGGTAGTCTTAACGGAGCAGGGTTTTGTGCGTAGTCGAGACGGACGCAGGGCGACCAGGGCATCTCCCATTCGCTGCGTAGGCGAATGAATGTTGGTGACAGGAGTCCCAGAATGTTGTGAGGTAGCATGGCGCGCCTGGCATATGGATGCACTTTATGTCGGGGCGTTTATTGAAGAGGTTGATATGCATGATATTGAAGTGGCTATTGATATAACTAGCCATGAAGATATTATCAGTGTCTATGAGGAGTTACTAAAAGGTTCGCGTAACCACTTAAGATCGTTTGTCAGTAAAATTGAGGCTGAAGGTGTCGTGTACAAAGCTCAGTATTTAACCCAGGAAGAGGTTGATGCAATAGTCGATACATCTATGGAAAGAGGCTCAATTTAGGCCTAAGTTAAACCAGATAGTTAAAAAAACCGAGTTATTTTATAACTCGGTTTTTTTGCCATAAATTAGCCGGGTGTCATTAAGGCTATTAAGTAATCACAGTAGGTTCAACACGTCCAGTACGTTTTTTAACTTCACAAAACTGTTCCGCAAGTTCTATTAGCTCTGCGAGCGCATCCTGAGGGTCTTGATCATGTTTGCTGGCATCTGCTTCATATTTTTCTAAATAGATACGTAGCGTAGCACCTACAGTACCCGTGCCAGATAAACGAAAAATAATACGTGACCCATCAGTAAAACCTATGCGTATGCCTTGTTGTTCGCTGACGCTATTATCAATAGGGTCGGTATAGCTAAACTCATCGGCGTATTGAACTGTGTATGGGCCAAATGATTGTCCAGCCAGTGCTGAAAGTTGCCCGCGCAGGTGGTCCATTATGTCGTTAGCAATATCAGTTTCTACAGCTTCATAATCATGGCGGCAATAGATGTCACGGCCAAATTTTTGCCAGTGCTCAGTAACTATCTGGCTGACTGGTTGTGCTTTTTTGGCAAGAATATTTAACCAGAATAAAACTGCCCATAAGCCATCTTTTTCACGAACATGACTAGAGCCGGTCCCAAAACTCTCCTCACCACATAGGGTGATTTTATCGGCATCTAATAAATTACCGAAGAATTTCCAGCCTGTGGGGGTTTCAAAGCAGGGTAGGTTCATTGCTTTGGCGACACGGTCAACTGCCTGACTGGTGGGCATTGATCGAGCAACACCACTTATGCCGGCAGCGTAACCAGGAGCAAGTTGCGCATTTGCGGCGATAATGGCTAGGCTATCGCTGGGCGTAACAAAGATGTTATTACCTAAGATCATGTTTCTATCGCCATCACCATCAGAAGCCGCAGCAAAATCTGGCGCATCAGGACTAAACATTAAGTCAGCAAGTTCTTTTGCATGAGCCAGGTTAGGATCTGGGTGGTGTCCGCCAAAATCTTCCAGAGGTATTGCATTGATGACTGATCCAGCTGGTGCGCCTAAAATATCTTCTAAAATACGTGTGGCATACGGACCCGTTATTGCGTGCATTGCATCGAAGCGCAGGCTTAATTTACCTGAACTGATAACTCGTCTAAGAAAATTAAAATCAAATAAGGAGGCCATCAGTTCAGCATAATCGTCGACAGGGTCAATAATACGAATATTGAGCTGATCTATGGTTTGTTCGCCGATTTTATCCAGGTTTATATCTGCAATATCTGCAATTTGGTAGCTGGTTATATTTTTACTATAGTCAAAAAATGCATTGGTATAATTTTCAGGGGCTGGACCGCCACTGCTGATATTATATTTAATACCAAAATCTTCATCAGGACCGCCAGGGTTATGACTGGCAGAAAGAATTAAACCTCCTAGCGCCTGGTATTTTCTGATCAGGTGTGAAGCTGCCGGTGTGGATAGAAGCCCGCCTTGGCCGATGATGAAGTCTGTAAAGCCATTCGCAGCAGCAATTTTAATGATAATTTGTATTGCATCACGATTAAAGTAACGCCCATCACCACCGATAACTAAAGTTTTATTGTCACTTTCTTCCAGTGAGGAAAATATAGCCTGGACGAAGTTTGCTAGATAATGCGCTTGTTGAAATACTTTAACTTTTTTTCTTAAACCTGATGTGCCTGGTTTTTGGTCAGAATAAGCTTGAGTTTTAACCGTTTCTATTTGCATAATATTAAACCTGTACGATGGATTTTAGCCTAGGATTTTAGCATTATAGTCATTTATGCGATATTTCATTTTTTTATTATTAATTTTCTTTGCTTCTTTAGCTATGGGACAAGATCCTATCTGGTTATTGGTCGATACACAGAAAAAACTAATACAGGTTAAGCAAGGAAGCCAGACTTTAGCAAACTTTGAGAATATTTCTATCGGTAGGCAAGGGGCAGGCCATAAGGAAAAGTCGGGCGATGATATCACCCCTCTAGAGGATTATAACATTACTTATACTAATGTTAATAGTCATTTTAGAACATTTTATGGACTGAATTATCCATCACTATCAGATGCTGGTTTGGCATTGTCCGATGAACGAATTTCTTATTCAGAATATGAGCAAATTATCCAGGCGCATAGTGACAATACTTTACCGCCACAAGATACTGGCCTGGGTGGACAAATTGGAATTCATGGGGTGGGTAATGGAGATAAAAAAATACAAGGTGTTTTTGATTGGACACATGGTTGTGTTGCGTTATCTAACCAGCAAATAGATAAACTTGCGCAGTGGGTTTATAAAGGAATGCAGGTGCAAATAAAATAATTTGGCAAACTTTTTAAAACAGGATAAAATTAGATAAATACTTATTTATAGTATTGTATTTTGTTGGCCTAAGCTTTGAGTGTACTTTTTTATTTTATGTTCAGTAACAGTTAGGTTTTAGTGTTAATTTATTAAGGAATAATGCAAATGATTAAATTATTAAAAGTTTCTGCTTTGGTTTTAGGTACGAGTTTAGTGGTAGGTTGTGCAAGTACAGGTGATCTTGAAGCATTACAATCTGATATAGATAGTCTTCAAGCACAAACTGCAGCAATTTCAGCTAAAGCTGATAGCGCAGCAAGTGATGCAGGTGCAGCAGCAGCAAACGCAGCAGCAGCGGCTAACCGTGCTGCAGACTCTGCAGCAGAAACAAACCAAAAATTAGATCGTATGCTTAATAAAGCAATGATGAAGTAATTGATGGATTTTTAAGTGAACTAGACTTATTAAAAAGAAAAAGCCCGTTAACTTAAAAGCTGAAGTTTCCCAATTATTGAGTAGCTGAAATACACAATGCTGGTGTATCTGGAATTCTTGAGGGAATTAATAGCAAGGTCCAACTGGCCAAACGACGAGCAAGAGGTTATCGTAATATTAATAATTTTATCAATATGATTTACTTTCTTTGTGGTAAGTTAAAATTCGACTACCCACTGTATTTCACATAGAGCCTGGATTTTTAAGTCAACTAGACTTATAAAAAGAAAAAGCCCGTTAACTTAAAAGTTAACGGGCTTTTTTATGCTTGAATACAGCTAATGACAGTAATTTTTGGGTGTTTTGATAATACTTTACCTAGTTGATATGTGCTGTATTGAGCCTTAAGTATCTTGGAGAAATTGATTTAATCTTTTCTAGGAAATGTCTTGGTAAAGTTAATAGGCACGTAGAGCGGACTTTAGTCCGCTACATTGATG
Organism: Bathymodiolus platifrons methanotrophic gill symbiont; assembly: GCF_002189065.1. Classification (GTDB taxonomy): domain Bacteria; phylum Pseudomonadota; class Gammaproteobacteria; order Methylococcales; family Methylomonadaceae; genus Methyloprofundus. Next base: position 8,161 of record NZ_BDMN01000121.1, on the reverse strand, counting down.
CCTTATTTTAGTTCCATTATTTTACCTTGGGTACTTATGTTTAAGTATACTAAAGCTTTCTTTGTTTGCCTTATTCAGAGGAGGTCCATTAACAGGGGATTTATCAATGATAATTTATCCATACCTCAGATTGGCATATTGGCCGTTTATTCCAGAATATCTCATTACTGGAAGATCAGTTACATGTACTGAAGCAAATAAAAAACTATGCAAAAGTTCATAAAGTGGACGCACTAGTTATTGCGGGTGATATTTTTGATCGCTCCGTACCTCCTGCGGATGCGGTTGATGCTTTAGATCATTTTCTTGATGAAATTAGTTCGGAATTAAAGCTGCCTATTATTATGATTTCGGGGAATCATGATAGTGCTAAACGATTGGGTTTTGGTGCCGGGCATATGCGCCAATCAGGCTTGCATATTTTAAATAGTATCTCTGATGTGACTACGCCTGTTGTGATAGAAACGGCAACAGGCCCGGTGCATTTTTATGGTATTCCTTATCATGATCCCGTTGTGGTAAGAGAGGCATTTGCTTGTGATGTTGCTACTTATGATGCAGCGCATACTTTTTTGGTAGAGCAAATTAAACAAGTACGAGTTGCTGATGTGCCTGCGGTATTAATCAGTCATTGTTTTATAGATGGTGCTGAGGAGTCTGAGTCGGAACGACCGTTATCAATTGGAGGGGCGGATCGGGTTTCTTATCAACCATTGGAAGATTTTTCTTATGTGGCTTTAGGCCACTTACATGGGCCTCAATACAAAGGGGCTGAACATATTCGTTACTCAGGTTCGTTATTAAAGTATTCTTTTTCTGAGTATCAACAAAACAAAGGCATTACCCTGGTTGAACTAGATGATAAGGGGTTGGTCGCTACGCAGCATTTGCCCTTAAAACCGAAAAAGAATTTAAGGGTTATCGAAGGTTTGTTAACGGAAATTCTGCAACGGGGTCAAACTGACCCGGATAATGAGGATTATATGTTTATCCGCTTGCTGGATAAGCAGGATATTCTTGATCCTTTGGGGCAATTAAGAAAAGTTTACCCCAAGACATTACAGCTAGAGCGGACTCAGTTTATTTTATCTAAAGGCAGTCAGTTGATCGCAGATGTCAGTCTTAAACGAACGGAACAACAGGTGTTTAGTGATTTTTTCGAGCAAGTGATTGGCCATGATTTAAGTACAGAGCAAAATACTTTGTTGTTAGATATTATTGCTGAAGCCAAAGGGGTTGTCGAGGAAAAAGCATGAAGCTCCATTTATTAGAAATACAAGCGTTTGGCCCTTTTGCAAATAAAGAAACCATAGAATTTTCGAATTTAGGTGAGAATGCCTTGTTTTTAATTGATGGCCCAACAGGTGCAGGGAAGTCATCTATTCTGCATGCCATTTGTTATGCTTTATATGGTGAAACAACCGATTCAGATCGTAAAGAGTTAGGTTTGCGCTGTGATCATGCGCCAGCCGATAGGCTGACTGAGTTATCATTAGAATTCAGTATTAGAGGGGATAAATACCGTATTACTAGAGTGCCAACTCAAATGCGTCCGGCTAAGCGGGGGGATGGTGAAACAGAACAAAAGCCCACCGCGCATTTATGTCGTGTACTTGATGATGGTGAGGAAAAAACCTTAGTTGCCAAAAAGACCCGGGATGCGGATGCCACAATTGAGCAGATTATAGGACTGACACCTGAGCAATTTTTACAGGTCATGGTGTTACCACAAGGAAAATTCCGGGAGTTATTATTAGCTAAATCAGATGATAGACAAGTGATTTTATCGACCTTGTTTCAAACGGAAATCTATAAACGCATAGAACAATTGCTTAAAGATAAGGCTGGGGCTATCGAAAAGCAGAATCATAGTTTTGAAGATAGGAAAGCTGAAGCTTATTCTGATGTCAATGTTGCAGATAATGAAGTGCTGGATAAAGTAATCGAAGAAGCCGTTAGTTTGTTAGAACTAAAGCTAAAAGAAAAAGATAAATCTGCTGGCAAAAAACAACAAGCCGTTATCGCACTTGAATCAGCAGCTGCATTGAGTAAACCGTTTGCTACTCGGCATAACAAACAGCAAGACCTAGAGGCTTATCTGCAAAAAACTGATGCAATAAATACTAATAAAGCGAGTATTGAACGGGCTGAAAAAGCAGCGTCTATTGCACCTAAGTGGCTAGTGCTTCAAACGCTACTAAAAGATATTAAAGATAAACAAGCAGCTATTGCTAAAACCGAAATAGATAAAGAAAATGCTGTAGCCCGGCTTAGCAAGGCAAAGGAATTAGTAGAGCAGGCAGAGGTAAAGTATAAACAACGCGATAGACTTAAAGGGGAAGAAACGAGGCTTAAGGGATATCAGGAAAAGTTAGTGACTTACCAATCCTTAAAAGATGCTTCGGTATTGGCTGATAATCATTATAAACAGGCGATTGATCAAAAAATAGTATTAGAGTCACAGGCGGTAGCTATTACAAAAGACCTAGATGCATTACAGTCTGAGGTTGAAGCATTGGCAAAGGCAAGCCTTAATAAGGCGGCATGTGTCGAACAAAAAATAATGGCTAAAGGAGTTTTTGATAAACGTAAGGAGCTAGAAACCGCCCAGGCTGATTTGCTGACGATTAATAAGTCTTACCAAAAAGAAAAGGATAGATTTGAGTTAACTGAACTTGCTTATCAAGAAGCGGAAAAGCAAGCAAATCGAAGAGAAATGCACTGGTTTTCTAATCAGGCTGCGGTATTAGCAGCAAAGTTAGAAGAAAAACAACCTTGTTCTGTCTGTGGTAGTCTTGAGCATCCTAACCCAGCTGGTTTCCTGGAAGGTTCATTAGATATCAATCAAGAAACAGTTGATCAGGTTAGGGAATTACAAGCACAACAACTCAACAAGATGAATGCCAGCAAAGGCCTTGTACAAGGGTATTTGCACTCTGTTAGCGATAAAGAAAATGATGTTAATAAACTGACGCTAGCATTAGCGGAAGATGCTAATAAATCAATTGCCGAGGTTGAGGCAGACTATAAAACCTTAGATAAAAAATTAAAAGCAATTGAGATTAAGGAGCAGCTATTAATCAAAGCGAAAAAACAGCAGTTTGAGAAAGAAAATAAGCGCTCACCAATCGCTAATGAGATTAAAGTAATTGAAGCTAAAATACCTGAATTAAGTTCTCTGAAAGCCACGGCAAAAAGTGAGCTGGATAATGCCAATAAATTATTACCGGAGGAGTTTAGAAGTAACAAGGCTATTGAAAAGTCACTTAGCCAGATTGGTCAAAAAATTACAGATATAGAAATCAGGCAGTTAGCTGCTAATAAAGAGCAGACTGATTCGCTAACTAATCAATCTTCTATAGAGTCAAAGCTTAAGGCTTTGAATAATAATCTGGATGACTTAAATAAGCGTCAGGATTCTCAAGCAAAGCTATGGGAACAAGCATTAATGAATAGTGATTTTTCTACTCAAGCAGACTTTGCTAACGCTCAGCTGGCTGATGACGAGCTTGAAGTACTTAGGAATAAGGTTAAAACACATGAAGAGTCAGTCAAAGCATTACAGGCTGAATTGGGTTTACTGGGCGAACAGTTAAAAGATAAACAGCGGCCTGATTTAGAAATACTACAACAGCAATGTGATGAGTTAAATAAAGCGTTTACTTTAGCAGAGATAATGTGGTCAGAATCCAGCCAATATTTAACAAAGTTAAGCGATACACGCAAAAAAGTTAAACAGATTGAAAACCAGCAAGCTGATATAAAAAAGCAGTATGAAGTTGTCGGAACTTTATCAAAAGCAGCGTCAGGTAGAGGGAATGTCCGCGTAAGTCTGGAACGATTTGTACTGGGGAATATATTAGATCAAGTACTCAGTATTGCGAGTGAACGGTTACATATTATGAGTAAAGGGCAATACCGGCTTATTCGTCAAAATGAAGAGCATCAAAAAAGAAATACAACAGCAGGTTTAGATTTAGCCATTGATGATGCTTATACTGGGAAAGCCAGGCCTGTAGCGACGTTATCGGGTGGTGAATCATTTATGGCATCTCTTGCATTGGCGTTGGGATTGTCTGATGTTGTTCAAGAACGTTCCGGTGGAATACAGCTAGATACTCTGTTTATCGATGAGGGTTTTGGTAGTCTGGATCAGGATTCATTGCAGTTGGCCATCAATACTTTAATTGATCTGCAATCCACTGGGCGAACTATTGGGATTATTTCTCATGTTTCCGAGTTGAAAGAGCAAATGGCACAACGGATTGAGGTTACTGGGTCAAGAAGTGGCAGTAGCATTAAAATGCTTGCTTAAACCTAGGAAAGTCAGTTGCCCACGGTTTCTAGCACAAGTTATTGATTCCACAGCACTTCAAATTGTGCCCGCTTAATCTATGGGTGAAGTTAAGATTTTTTTAAAGCACTGTAAAAGCAATGCCTTGCACTATAAACTCGCGTTTAACTGATTTTTCTAGGTTAAATAATGAAACATAATAATTATATCCAGTTTTGGAAAAACAGCTAGAATTAGGATAGCAATTGTCATAGGGAGCAAACAATGGGCTTAGCATTAAAAGATTCTGCATATCATACTTATGCTGATTATCTCCAATGGACAGAGAATAACTATGAGTTGATTGATGGTGAAGCATATTTTATAGCACCTGCGCCTAGCTTAGAGCATCAAGACGTTGCAGGAGAAATTTTTAGGCAAATTGCGAATGCTCTAGTGGGGAAAAAATGTAGAGTTTTTATGGCGCCAGTAGATGTCAGGTTGCCAAAGACTAATGAACCTGATGAACAAACGGATACAGTTGTCCAGCCTGATGTTTTAGTCGTATGCGATACTAATAAATTAGATCGTAGAGGTGTACGTGGTGCGCCTGACTGGGTATTAGAAGTTTTATCACCAGCAACGGCGAGTCATGACCAGATTAAAAAACGCGACCTTTATAAGCGACATGGTGTGCGTGAATATTGGCTGATTCACCCTGTAGATAGAGTATTAACAATTTATCTATTAAAAGACAAAGAATTTACAAAACCTGAAATAGTGGAATTATCTGCTGCAACCGCGATTACGGTACTGAATGATATAGTTATTCAATGGGATGACTTATTAACGCGTTTGCCGCAAGTAGAAGATCTTTATTAAAAACATGTAGTTTTTTTTGTACCTTTCATATTATCTCCAAAGTAGTTTACACTTTTCTATTTTTAAAGAGTTGGGGGCGCGGGCAGCTTGCCCGCGATTATTAGTTATACGCGGGCAAGCTGCCCGCGCGCCCAGGGAAAAAAGTGTTAACGGGGAAATGAAGGATGCCGTTTTTTGCTACTTTGAAGGTCAAGAATATACTAATGAAGTATAGATATAGTTATTTTTCAAGTCCTGGTTGCTCTTTATGATAAAAACATTGATAAATTGTGAAAGAGTTATTTAAATGACAACAGTTGAACAAGCGGAGATTGATCAACAGAAATTTGATATAGAAGATTTTTTAAAAAATCTGACACGTTTGCCAGGCATTTATAAAATGCTCAATGATAAAGACACCATTGTCTATATCGGCAAAGCGAAAAATCTAAAAAATAGAGTCTCCAGCTATTTTAGAAAAGGTGCGGCATCACCGAAGCAACAGGTGATGGTTGCAAAAATAAAGCGTATAGAAGTTACAGTAACGCATACAGAAGGCGAGGCTTTATTACTAGAAAGCCAGCTGATAAAAAAGCATAAGCCACGTTATAACATCTGTTTAAGAGATGATAAATCCTATCCTTTTATTTATATCTCTTCTGAACAACAATTTCCGCAAATTACTGCTCATCGTGGCGCAAAAAAGAAAAAGGGCAATTATTATGGCCCTTATCCCAGTGCAGGAGCAGTAAGGGAAACTTTAAAGCAGTTACAAAAAATATTTCCGGTTCGGCAATGTGAAGATTCATATTATAAAAACCGCTCAAGACCGTGCCTGCAACATCAAATAGAACGTTGTACTGCACCGTGTGTAGGCTTAATTAGTCCGGAAGATTATCGTGAAGATGTTAACAATACCCGGCTATTCCTAGAGGGAAAGGGCAGTTTGTTGATCGATAAGCTAGTGCAGAATATGGATAAGTTGGTGACTGATTTAGAGTTTGAACGGGCGGCTACTGTCAGGGATCAGATTAGTCAGTTACGCACCATTTTAGAGAAAAACTATGTACATGGTACACGTGGAGATGTAGATATTGTCGCCTGTGCAACTAAGGCAGGTATTGCTTGCGTGCAAATCTTTTTTATTCGTAATGGACAGAACCTGGGTAATAAAACTTTTTTTCCTAAAATAACGGATGAATATGCCCCGGAAAATATTCTGCAGGCATTTATTCCACAATATTATCTGGATAAAAATATTCCTTATGAATTAATTGTTAGCCATAAACCCGAAGAAACAGATTTGTTAATTGAGGTATTGGCTGCTCATGCAGGACATGCAGTGACTATTTCCCCTCATGTGCGCAGTGATCGAGCTAAATGGTTACAAATGGCGAACGTCAATGTTGAAAATGCCTTGCTGACCAAGCTCTCCGATAAACAGGGTGTTTATGCCCGTTTTTTAAGTTTGCAAGAGGAACTGGGTTGTCAGGAAGTCCCTAAACGTCTGGAATGTTTTGATATCAGTCATACCCAAGGTGATTATACAGTTGCATCCTGTGTGGTATTTGATCGTGAGGGACCGGTCAAATCTTCCTATCGTCGTTTTAATATCGCCGGCATCACCCCAGGGGATGATTATGCGGCTATTTATCAGGCGGTCTCAAGGCGTTTTAAACGTTTGGTAAAGGGTGAGCATGAGGCTCCGGATATATTATTTATAGATGGTGGTAAAGGTCAGGTTAATGAAGCAGAAAAGGCATTAGCGGAATTACAGGTAAATAATGTTATGATAGTGGGCGTTTCTAAAGGTCCTGATAGAAAAGCCGGTATGGAGAAAATGATTTTACCTGGCCAGGAGCAACCTATTGATGTAACACCGGGTGCGAGTGGATTATTGCTAATCCAGCATATTAGAGATGAGGCGCATCGTTTTGCTATTACGGGGCATAGAGCCCGTCGAGGTAAAGCAAAGAAAGAATCGGTTTTAGAAACCATTGCAGGATTAGGGCCTAAAAGGCGACAGATTTTATTAAAGCAATTTGGCGGTATGCAAGGAATTTCCAGAGCGGGAGTTGATGCACTTTGCAGTATAGATGGAATTAGCCGACAATTAGCGCAACGAATATACGATACATTCCATCATCAAGATGAATAATTTAAATATACCCACTTTGCTAACGCTATCACGTATTGCGTTAATTCCCATATTGGCCATTTTTTTCTATATACCCTGGGAATATTCTAATATTGCAAGCACAACTATTTTTGTTATAGCAGCAATTACAGATTGGTTAGATGGCTATTTAGCCAGAAAAATGCACGTGGAAACTCCATTTGGTGCTTTTTTAGATCCTGTCGCTGACAAGATTATGGTTGCCTTTGTTTTAGTTTTATTAGTGCAGGTAGAGTCCAGTATCTGGATGACAGTACCTGCTGCGATTATTATTGGTAGAGAGATTACAATTTCATCACTGCGCGAATGGATGGCACAATTGGGCCAGCACGCGACTGTCAAAGTTTCACAAATTGGAAAATGGAAAACAACAGCTCAAATGATTGCCATTGGCTGTTTATTGTATAGTGAGGAATTTGTGGGCGTATCGATGCAATTATTCGGTTTGGTTATGTTGTATATAGCGGCTATTTTAACTCTATGGTCAATGATGAGTTATTTAAAAGTCGCCTATAGCTCCATGACGGACTGACAACTAATAACTGAAGTTTCCTAGTTTTTAAAGCATAAGAATATTAGTTAGTGCTTACGCTGAAAATCATGGAAACGGAGCTTAGCGAAGTGGTGATTTTTAGTCCCTGATAGGCGACAGGGCAATTCGCTGATTCGACGTGTGCTAGCAGCACGCGAGAGGAGCAAGAATTGCATTCCGAATAGCCGTCCAGCCAGTGAGGTAGTAATGACGAAGCGGCTTTTGTGCGTAGTCGTTGCGGACGCAGGGCGTTCAGGGCATCTCCCATCCGCTGCGTAGGTGAACGAATTATGGCGACAGGAGTCCCGGAATTTCGTGA
>NZ_BDMN01000120.1 GCF_002189065.1 Bathymodiolus platifrons methanotrophic gill symbiont | reverse complement strand
TGGATTGCTTTGTTTACTACCGATTTAAATTTATCCATCACACAGATTATCGAGTATTACGGGGCAAGGTGGAAAATCGAATCCGGGTTCAAAGAACTCAAGCAGGACATAGGTAGCCAGAAAAGCCAGTGCCGTAATGCGCAGGCAGTGACCAACCACCTGAACTTCTGTATGATGGCAACAACGTTAACGTGGATTTATGCTGATCGTTTAAAAACCAATCCGGAACGTCAGCACAAAGTAAAGGGGCGGACCAGTTTTGCCTTTTCAGATATCCGGCGTATCATTGCCGAAGCTGCTTTGGACCCGTATTTTGAAAGGGTTTGCCCCAAATACAGCAGCTCCCCTGTAAATTCGGTGGTAACCGTTTTGTTACGCATGGTCGCTTGATGAATTTCTAGGAAACTTCAGCTAATAATAGACTGGAAGAAATATAAAAAAAACAACATGGATCAGGAAATACAAAAAGACAAAGAAGAACTGCGTAATGATATTTTAATTGCAGCTTTGAAGTTATTTGCAGAAAAAGGTTATTTCAATACATCATTAACTGAAATTGCTGAGCTTTCCGGGGTTAAAAATAGTGCCGGAATTTATAAGCATTTTAAAAATAAACAGGAAATAGCCCAGGCTCTATATCAGTGGATAATAGATAGATTAAGTGTATCTATTGATGATATACGCCGAAGAAACCGTAAATCATCTGAGCAACTCAGAGAAATTGTCGATTTATGGTTTCGATTAACAGATGAAGCACCTGAGGTAATGCTGTTTCTATTAGTGCTTAACGTCAGTGAGTTTTTACCTGATGAAAAGCCAATAATGGAGACCCCGCCATTTGTTAAAATTATTAAAGTTTTACAAAATGGTATCAAAGAGGGAGAGATCAAAGCGATTGATGGTCAGCGTGCCTATTGTCACTTTTTTGGTATTATTGAAAATACCTTAAAACAAGTGTTAACAGGAACCTTAAAGAAAAAAGCTGATTATTACGAGAGTGATGCCTGGTTATCGGCTTGGGCAAGCATTGTAAAGAAATAAATCCTAACTCGGCAACTAATCACACACACGATTGTGTTTGTTGCCAGTTAATTTGTAGAGAGCAGTTAAACAATATAAACGGAATATTTTTGGGCTTCTCAGCTATTGGAAAATAATATAGCTATTTTTCTATCTATTTAACAGTCAGGCGGGGAATACACGTTAATATAGTTGGTTCTCAAATAGCTTGCGCATGCATTATGTTCTTGCAAGGAATCTAGCTCTCTAGTTGGTGAATCCAATACGAGAGCACACTCTGTTGCAGTGCTATTAAATTCAGTGGTTAATATCCAATATTGAAGAAAGGTAGGATTATAAAATTGGACAGCTACTTGTACTTGGTCTACGTTATCAACTTTACAAGTTGGTACTAGCCCTGAGAATCCTCCTGATTGTTCTATTGATCCGTAATTGTCCCACTCAGGTTGGCAAGGGCAATCAGTTGTTATAGGGGGAGGAGCAATTATGGCAGTATCAACATACATGGTGAAAATGGCTCCACCTTCCTCAACGTTATAGCTCCCAGCTCTTGTAATTATCGGCTCAAGCTGGCTAAAAGTAAGGTGTTGTACTGTGCCTGAAATAATAACAGTTGGTGATAATGATTCTCCTGCAACAATAAAATCTGAGCCAGTAAAACCACTGCCATTGAAGATTACTTTATAGCTTAAGCGGTCAATAATAATACTGTTAATTTCAGCTGTCGTATTGGTGACTGAAAACAAGGACAGTATGAGCAGTAATAATGTTGCTTTCTGGGTTGAATGATTGTTATGTTTCATCATGACCACCTTATGATTCTTATTGTACAGTGCTGTTATTCAAGATATTACTCTATTGTTGAGTCATTGACCGTTGCGCAGATATTGTTTGCGATGACATCGCGGCAATAATCTATTTGCTGAGTTTTATTAATTCTTATGTTTACTAGGTCTGTTGCTGGACCACCTATATTATCAATTCGCGTTAACCTACAAACTGATTCTTTAGGAAGATCTGTCGCTTAAAATCAGGGAAACGGAGCCTAAGCGGAGTGATGATTTTTATCTTATTTTTTTCACAAAGTGAGTCATAAAATTTCTTCATCGACTTTTCGATATTTTTTTTATAAGGAAATGACATAAGACAACCACTGAGTAATAAACTGAAGTTTCCCAATAATTATTTATGGTAAAATTGAAACTATGCTACAACTATATGAAAAAAATAGTCTTTTCATTCGTTTCAAATGCTATTGCCTAAGGGGAATTAAGTAGGGGTTTGCTATAAACATGGCAAAACCACCTAAAATAAACCTCGATACACCAGCATTGTGTATTTCAGCTACTCAATAATTGGGAAACTTCAGTCCTGTATTAATGAAGTTACTTTCGTCGTTGCCTGCGCGAATTTTTTTTGTAACACTAGGGTCAGAACATTTTTGTAATTGTTTTTAATCTGTTGTGTTGATTCCACCTGACTAAACCCTGGTTCAGGTATGTCAAAATAAGGCAGGTTTTGTTCTTCCTGTACTTTAAACGATTCTTGAAATATTTCCTTATCGATACTTCTTTCATATAAATCAATCTCAACCCCCCTGATATTGTGCGGCATATGCAGGGAAGAGAATAAAGCAAAAGTTATTAACAAGGACTTTCTGTTTTTTAAATATAGATTCATTTATCTTTCCTTATTCATGGTTATGCTTTGTGTAGACACATTATGGGGCTCTAACGACAATAATCGGCAGGGAGAAGTTCACAACTCTGATCGTATTAAGTATATGTCATCTATGGTCACAAATTTTGGGTACAATTTAAGTGCCGGGTTTGAAATTCAGATTATATATAGGCTCATAATACACGTTTGAATAAGAAATCCAAAACACGAAGTTTATGTTAGAGGTAAAGTTCAAATAAAGTGGTTACATTACATTAATATTTCCCACTTCCTGGCTTAAAATCTTTCTTGAAAAGCTATAAGGTGATTTCTGTCAAAGAATAGTCCAGCTTACTTGTCTTTTTACCCTTCTTCGGCGTTGTGACTACAGTTACATAGTGCAACTATGCGCCTGTAGTCGCGCCCCCTAGCATAGTTTCAATTTTACCATAAATAATTATTGGGAAACTTCAGTTTGTCATCTATGATCACAAATTTTGGGTACAATTTAAGTGCCGGGTTTGAAATTCAGATTATATATAGGCTCATAATACACGCTTGAATAAGAAATCCAAAACACGAAGTTTATGTTAGAGGTAAAGTTCAAATAAAGTGGTTACATTACATTAATATTTCCCACTTCCTGGCTTAAAATCTTTCTTGAAAAGCTATAAGGTGATTTCTGTCAAAGAATAGTCCAGCTTACTTGTCTTTTTGCCCTTCTTCGGCGTTGTGACTACAGTTACATAGTGCAACTATGCGCCTGTAGTCACAACGCCGTATCAAGTATGGGGCAGGCTTTGAAGATGAACAAAAATCCTGCGCAATCTGGACTATTCTTTTCCGACAATCACCTAACAATATTGCTTCTTACTCAATAAACTGTTATTTTCCTTTTCTGTCACTCGCACGACTACAGTGCTGGTAATTATTATTTGAGGCAGATGTGGTACAAACTCCTGAACTAAACGAACGCTCTCAACAGTTACTAAAAAACCTGGTAGAACGCTACATTCACGATGGTCAGCCTGTGGGGTCGCGGGTTTTATCAAAAGATTCGGATTTAAATCTTAGTCCTGCCACTATTCGTAACGTCATGTCAGACCTTGAGGATCTGGGTTTGATTCATTCCCCGCATACGTCGGCTGGACGTGTGCCCACTGTTAGTGGTTATCGTTTTTTTGTCGATACTTTATTGTCAGTTAAACCTTTGCAAGGGCAAGAGCTAGATTTATTAAATGCTGGTTTAACTAATCAAGAGGATGGCGATGTTATCGGTATGGCATCTAAGCTATTATCTGAAACAACGCATATGGCGGGGGTAGTTACATTACCACGTCAAGAGCTGGTCTGCTTACGTCATATAGAGTTTTTACCATTATCCAATACACGTGTGCTGGTTATTTTTGTAACGAACGAACATGAAGTACATAACCGGATTATTCATACCTCAAAAAAGTTTTCTGCTGCGGAATTACAGCAAGCTGCAAATTACCTTACTTCATTATATGCTGGCAAGAGCCTGGCGGCCGTAAGAGAAGCCGTTGTAAATGAAATGCAAGCTGATCAACAACGCGCTACTCAAAGTATGCTGGATGCAGTTAATATGGCACAGCTTGCTTTTAATAATAACGATCAGAGAGAGGATTATATTCTTTCCGGAGAAACTAATTTAATGGGCTTTTCTGAACTATCTGATATGGATCGTTTAAAAGGGCTGTTTGATGCATTTAGTCAGAAGCGTGGAATTATCCATTTGCTGGATAAATGTCTGGAAGCTGATGGTGTGCAAATCTATATAGGTGAAGAGTCGGGTTATCAGGCTTTTGATCATTGTAGTTTAGTCACTTCGCCGTATTCAGTGAATGATGAGGTGGTTGGTGTGTTAGGTGTTATCGGGCCAACACGTATGGCTTATGAGAAAATTATCCCTTATGTCGATGTGACGGCAAAATTATTAGGTGCTGCCTTGAATACCAGGTAAGTACCCCCCATGATAAAAGCAGTTTTTGTGATTATTCAGTGCCCGCCTCTATATGCTGAGTGTAGGGCGCGGCTTTAGCCCGCCAAAATAACCAGAAAGTGTGTTAAAAGCGGGCTAAAGCCACGCTCTACACTTGTTTCTATATGTTTTTGGATATTTGAATAATGATAACATTTTAATGATATACCTATATTTCTGGAGCATATTAAATGAGTAAAGATCAGCCATCCCCGGAGTCCCAATCAGAGAGTGATGTGGTTGAGGGCGTTCTTGAGCAAGACGCTGAACTTGATATTGATGAAGCAACAACCGAGGAAGTTGAAGTATTAGAAGTGGAAGATACTGAACTTTCTATCGAAGAATTGCAAAAGAAGCTGGTTAAAGCAGAGAGCAAAGCCGCTGACAACTGGGATAAAGTTTTGCGGATTCAGGCGGAAATGGACAACCTGAAAAGGCGCACACAAAAAGACTTGGATAGTGCACATAAATATGGCCTGGAAAAATTTGCCAAAGAATTATTAAGTGTTATTGACTCGCTGGAGTTAGGCATACAAGCTGCGACTAGTGACGTGCCTGAAGTTGTTAAATTAAAAGAAGGTAGTGAATTAACGGTTAAGCAATTTGAAACTGTGTTTGCTAAATTTAATATTGAAGCAATTGATCCTATTGAGCAGCCTTTTAATCCTGAATTCCATCAGGCAATGACCATGGTACCTACAGCGGATGCTGAACCCAATACGGTGATTAATGTATTTCAAAAGGGCTATGTTTTAAATGGTCGCTTGATTCGTCCTGCAATGGTCGTGGTTGCTCAGGCGGCTGCATAAATTAAGTCATTTTGACTGGCAGGCTTGAAAAAAAAAATTATAGCCACATATCAGATTTAACTTTTTAAATATATAAACCTTTTTGGAGCATTCAATGGCTAAAATGATTGGAATTGATTTGGGAACGACTAACTCTTGTGTTGCCGTTCTGGAAAATGGTAAAGCACGAGTTATCGAAAATAGCGAAGGTGCACGTACAACCCCTTCTATTATTGCATTTACTAAAGATGACGAAGTATTGGTTGGTCAGTCTGCGAAACGTCAAGCAGTGACTAACCCTGAAAATACTTTATTTGCGATTAAACGTTTAATCGGTCGTCGTTTTAAAGATAAAGAAGTACAAAAAGACATCAAAATGGTGCCTTATAATATCATCGAAGCTGAAAATGGTGATGCCTGGGTCGAATGTCATGGTAAAAAAATGGCTGCCCCTGAAGTTTCGTCACGTATTTTAATGAAACTGAAAAAAGATGCAGAAGCATTTTTAGGTGAAGAAGTTAATGAGGCGGTAATTACTGTACCTGCTTATTTTAATGACTCACAGCGTCAGGCAACTAAGGATGCTGGTCGTGTTGCCGGGCTTGAAGTTAAACGTATTATTAATGAACCAACGGCTGCTGCATTAGCCTTTGGTATGGATCAGACTCCAGGTGATTCTACTATTGCTGTGTATGACTTAGGTGGTGGTACTTTTGATATTTCCATTATTGAAATTGCCGAAGTGGAAGGCGAGCATCAGTTTGAAGTATTAGCGACTAACGGTGATACATTCCTGGGTGGTGAAGATTTCGATTTAAGAATTATTGATTACCTGGCAACTGAATTTAAAAAAGACAATGGCATAGACTTACACAATGACCCATTGGCTTTACAACGCTTAAAAGAAGCGGCTGAAAAAGCAAAAATTGAGTTATCTTCTGCTGAACAGACTGATGTTAACTTACCGTATGTTACAGCTGATGCATCAGGACCTAAGCATTTAAATGTTAAATTAACACGTGCTAAATTAGAATCATTGGTAGATGAGCTAATTCAACGTACTAAAGGCCCATGTGAGACAGCATTAAAAGATTCTGGCTTATCAGCTAAAGATATTGATCATGTTATTTTGGTCGGTGGTCAGTCACGTATGCCGAAAGTACAGGAAATAGTACAAAGTATCTTTGGTAAAGAACCTCGTAAAGATGTTAACCCTGATGAAGCTGTTGCTTTAGGTGCTGCAATTCAGGCAGGTGTTTTAGGTGGTGATGTTAAAGATGTCTTATTACTAGATGTAACACCTCTGTCTCTGGGTATTGAGACTATGGGTGGCGTGATGACTAAGTTGATTGATAAAAATACTACAATTCCAACTAATGCTGCACAAGTGTTCTCGACAGCAGATGATAATCAAACTGCTGTTACGGTCCATGTTTTACAAGGTGAGCGTGAAGTTGCCACAGGTAATAAATCATTAGGTCGTTTTGATCTGTCTGATATTCCACCAGCACGTCGTGGTGTACCTCAAATTGAAGTGACGTTTGATATTGATGCTAATGGTATCTTGAATGTTTCTGCTAAAGATAAGGCAACTGGTAAAGAACAGTCGATTGTGATTAAAGCATCGAGTGGATTATCAGATGATGAAGTTGAACGCATGATTAAAGATGCTGAAGCTCATGCAGAAGAAGATAAAAAAGTCACTGAACTGGTTTCTGCACGTAACACAGCAGAAAGCATGATCAATGCAACTGAGAAATCAATTGAAGAACTAGCTGAGCAAGTCACTGAAGAAGAAAAAACTGCCATTGAAGCTGCTATTGAAGAGCTAAAAGAAGTGGTTAAAGGTGATGATAAAGACGCTATCGAAGAAAAAACAACGGCTTTAACTGAATTATCAGGAAAGCTTGCAGAGCGTGCTTATGCACAACAAGCGGGCGCTGAGGGTGCTGCTGATGTAGAGGGCGCTGCCGAGCAAGCTGCAGATGTTGATGATAGTATTGTTGATGCAGAGTTTGAAGAAGTAAAAGACGACGATAAAAAATAAGTCGTAACAAACCGTTTTTATAATGGAAGGCGCCTCGTCACGGAATAATCTGTGACGGGGCGTTGTTGTGTCAAAGTAGGAGCGGTCTTTAGCCGCGATTACCGATACTTTTTATCGCGGCTAAAGACCGCTCCTACACAGAGTCAAACAGCATAGAATGTTCTGGTATGTAGACAAAGTTGGGAATTAATTTCATAGTAACAGGGGTTAAGCCCTGACAAAGTTAGGGTGTGGACTGAAAATGGCAAAAGAAGACTTTTATAAACTACTGGGTGTTGAAAAAAACGCAAGTGAAGCAGAAATAAAGAAAAGCTATCGTAAGATGGCAATGAAGTATCATCCAGATAGAAATAAAGAAAAGCCACAGGCCGCTGAGAAAAAATTCAAACAGATTAAAGAAGCTTACGAAATATTATCTGATGCACAAAAACGCTCTGCTTATGACCAGTTTGGCCATGCTGGCGTAGATAATTCTATGGGCGGAGGCCCTGGTGGTTTTGGCGGTGGCGGGGCAGAAGGTTTTGGTGATATCTTTGGCGATGTTTTCGGTGATATATTCGGCGGAGGTGGCGGTGGTGGTGGCCGTCAACGTAGTAATGTTCAGCGTGGTGCTGATTTACGCTATAACCTGGAACTTACTCTTGAAGAAGCCGTTGCTGGTACGGAAGCTAAAATCAGAGTGCCAGTATTGGCTACTTGTGGTGAATGTAGTGGATCAGGAGCTAAAAAAGGATCTAAACCGGTCACTTGTTCAACCTGTCAGGGACACGGACAGGTCAGAATGCAGCAAGGCTTCTTTTCTGTACAGCAAGCATGTCCTACCTGTCATGGAACTGGTCAGCAAATCAAAGATCCTTGCCGTAAATGTCATGGACAGGGTCGAGTCCAGGAAAATAAAACCTTATCTGTTAAAGTACCGCAAGGTGTTGATACCGGTGATCGTATTCGCCTGGGTGGAGAAGGAGAAGCGGGAGCGCACGGCGGACCAGCTGGAGATTTGTATGTTCAGGTACAGGTAAAAGACCATGCTATTTTTACTCGTGATGGCGCTAATCTGTATTGTGAAGTACCCATTAGCTTTCCTGCTGCCTGTTTAGGCGGTGATCTGGAAGTCCCTACTCTCAACGGTAAGGTAAAATTAAAAATCCCTGCAGAAACACAGACTGGAAAATTATTCAGGCTGCGTGGGAAAGGTGTTAAGCCTGTACGTGGAGGATCTATTGGCGACTTGATGTGTCGTGTTCAGATAGAAACACCAGTACGATTAACTAAAGATCAGAAAGCCTTGATTGAGAAATTTCGTGAATCTTTATCAAGTGGTGGCAAGCATCATAGTCCACAAGAGCACTCATGGGTTAACGGTGTAAAAAGCTTTTTTGATAAATTAACAGGATAATAACCATGATCAGACTTGCGGTTGTTGGTGCGTCAGGGCGTATGGGCTTGTGTTTGGTTAAAGCTGCCGAGTTAGCAGAAAAAACTACTCTGGGCGCTGCGGTATCGCGTAGCGCTAGTGGTAAAGATGCAGGTGAATTAGCAGGCATTGGATCTTTAAATATCAATATAAATGATGACTTAGGCAGTGTACTGGATCAGTTTGATGTATTAATTGATTTCACGCGCCCAGAGCCGTCTATGCAATATATTGAACAATGTCGCCAGGCAGATAAAAAGGTTGTCATTGGTACGACAGGTTATAGCGAAGAACAGAAAATAGAGATTGCAAAAGCAGCTGAAGATATTGCCATTGTTATTGCGCCGAATATGAGCGTGGGCGTTAATCTTTCGTTAAAACTGTTAGAGATGACTGCGAAAGTAATGGGAGACTATACCGATATTGAAGTAATAGAAGCTCATCATCGGCATAAAGTTGATGCACCATCAGGTACTGCTTTACGTATGGGAGAAGTGATTGCTGATACTTTAGGTCGTGATTTGAAAGACTGTGCCATATACGGGCGGGAAGGCGATACCGGTGAACGAGATCGTAAAACTATCGGTTTTTCCACTATTCGTGCAGGTGATATAGTCGGCGAGCATACTGTTATGTTTGCTGATGAGGGTGAGCGTGTAGAAATTACTCATAAAGCGACTAGCCGAATGACTTTTGCTAATGGTGCGGTACGTGCTGCAGTCTGGTTAGAAGGGCAGAAAAAAGGGCTTTTTGATATGCAGGATGTTTTGGGCCTAAAGGATATTTAAATCGTAGGAGGGGCTTTAGCCGCGAAATATTAACCAGTCGCAGCTAAAGCCCCTCTCACTGCGAAAATAAAACGAGAGTTATACTTTCTGGGAAACTTCAGCCTCTGAAAATGTTGCCATTTGGTTATGTAGTGCGCAGGCCGAACGTAATAAAGGGATGGCAACAGCTGCACCGCTGGCCTCACCTAAACGCATATTAAAATCTAATAGAGGCTTAGCATCTAAGGCTTCTAATATTATTCGATGTCCCTGTTCCTGCGAATGATGGGCATAGATTAGCCATAGTTTTATATCGGGATTTATATAAGTAGCAATCAAAGCCGCTACACTACAGATAAAACCATCAACTAATACGGGTAATTGTTGTTGCGCTGCATATAAATAAGCGCCGGTTAAAGCGGCTATTTCAAAGCCACCCAGAGCCTTTAATATTGTGAGTGGTGCAGAACTAATTTCTTTATGCTTATCTAGTGCCTGTTGTAATATTTTTGCTTTGTGTTCTATGCCGACATTATCCAGGCCGGTACCTGCACCAGTTAATTGCTCTGCATTCAGATTCAGTAATGCACAGGCTATCACCGTCGCGCTACTAGTATTGGCAATGCCCATTTCACCCGCAATAAACAGCTGACTATGATTTGCTAGTGCTCTTGTTACTGCATCTCTGCCCGCTTGTAATGCCTGTAATAATTGTTTGTCAGTCATGGCTGACTGAGTTAAGAAGTTAGCCGTTCCTAGCGCTATTTTTTGATGAATAACATTTAAGCCGGCTAATGAGCTGGCTACGCCGACATCAATTATTTCCAGATGAGCCTGGTGTTGTTTAGCGAGTACACTGATTGCTGCACCGCCTTGTACGAAATTTTTCACCATTTCAGCAGTAACGGTCTGAGGAAATGCAGAAACTCCTGCATCGGCAATACCATGATCAGCAGCAAAAATGCTGATCCAGACCTTATCAACACAAGGTGTATCAGTCGCTTGCATTGCTGCAAGTTGAATAGCCAGTTGTTCAAGATTTCCCAGTGAGCCAGCAGGCTTAGTCAGTTGTTGTTGGCGGTTTACGGCCGATAGTTGACTGCTTTGACTCGGAGAAGGAATAGGGTATTTTAGCCAATCCATTACTAGTGTTTTAGTGCTAGCGGTAGGCCAGCGGTCACTAAAGTTACGTGTGAGCAGATTTTTGCGAGTTGTTGATGCAATCTGCCGGCTTCATCGACAAAACGCCTGCTCATTTTATCCATTGGTACAACTCCCGAACCGACTTCATTGCTGACTAAGCTAATGTCAGTATGTAAGTTAGGTAATATTTCTAGAAGTGACTGCTTTTGTTGTAGAAAAATATCTTCCTGATAGTTTCCCTGAGCATCAAAAAGAATATTGTTTAACCATAAGGTTAAACAGTCTACTAATAGGAAATTCTGCGTGCCTGCGTATTGGCTTAATACATCAGCGAGTAAAATAGGTTCTTCTATGGTTTGCCAGTATCTAGGTCTTTCAGTCTGGTGTTTGTGTATACGTTCCTGCATTTCTTCATCACCTGCAGTCCCCGTGGCAATATAAATAACCTGTTTTTTACTTGCTTCTGCGAGCTGCTCAGCATATTGGCTTTTGCCTGAACGGGCACCGCCTAAAATAAGATGTTGCATGACTTAGTTATCCTGTAAACGTACTGCCAGGACATCACACTTTGCATGATGTAAGACTCCGTTAGCAGTTGAACCTAATAATAATGCCAAACCATGACGTCCATGCGAGCCAAGTACAATTAAATCTACATGCTGCTCTTCAGCCGTCGCTACGATTTCTAGTTTTGCATTCCCCATTTCCAGGAACTGTCTATCTTCAGGAATGCCAAGATGCTTACCTAATTCAGCCAGGCGTTTTTTAGCGGCATTCATTAATTCCTCATTTAAGTCAATATCAAAAGGAATGACAGGGCCGTAGGCAGCGTCAGTTATGGGTAGGTTGTCGACAATATGGATAACACTGAGTTTTGCATTATATTTTGTGGCTAGATAATGTGCTTTTTGAGCTACGAATTCACCATGCTCTGAAAAATCAGCAGCTAATAAAATATGTTGATAATTATTCATAGGAGATTCCTTAAGTAATTGACTTTAACTAATCTAACATTTTTAGTGCCAAGTGCCCACTAGATATCAGCAAAGTATAGACGGTGTTTTATGAAAATATTGATCTGTATTAGAAACAGTCTAAATTAAAGCTGACAGGAATTAACTTAGGAATGATATCCGAAAGTCCAGATTCTAATGTGGCTAGCGGAATACAGAAAAAAGTAGCGTACTCACTTCCCCGTATTCCGCTAGCTCCATACGGGCTACACAACCATGGGTTTTATTTTGTCTGGTTCCCTAGACAAGTGGCAAAGGTTTTTTTTCTGCTGTTATTATGCAGAGCTGATGGCAGGGAATAATAAGCCTATGATTTGTGAGGCACTAAAGATATACAAAAAGGCAATACCTAAAGCAAAAGCAAAGGACTTATCTAAGGCATGGCGAATGATATGTGTTGTTACCAGCCAATGCCATATCATAAGGGCAAGCATGGCAAAAAAAGCAAGTATATTATTAGGGTCAAGGTTGAGCGTTGCAATAATGGGCATGGCA
The DNA here is from genome assembly GCF_002189065.1 of Bathymodiolus platifrons methanotrophic gill symbiont. Taxonomy (GTDB): domain Bacteria; phylum Pseudomonadota; class Gammaproteobacteria; order Methylococcales; family Methylomonadaceae; genus Methyloprofundus. The sequence goes on along the minus strand of NZ_BDMN01000120.1, from coordinate 12,170 downwards.
CAAATACTGATAAGAGCATCCGTACCGAGTAGGGCGCATATGGTTTGCACTAGGCGACTTAGTTTGTTTGCAAGGCTAAGCATCAGGCCGGCAAAGCCAATTATAAGTATGATTTCTACAGCAGCCTGGAGTAGGGCACTCAAAGTATCTGTTGATACGTGGATTAATAAATAGCCCGTCACGGCATAGGCAAGGACTGTTAGGCGCAAAACCAGTTGAGAGTGTGGGATATCTTGCGGCCTTTTCTTGAATGAACAGATATTAAAGAGTAGGTTTAGGTAGGCGTACATAAGTGTTCTTATTAAAAAATAATAATGAAAAATAGCCTGTAAAAGGTTATACGATAAAGAAATTATGTCATTATACTGCCTTTTGACCTAGCGGCTTGTTAACGTAATATATAAAATCATACAGTATCCGTATAGTGTTACTTTATGGAGTATAATTTATTAGGAATTTATAAGGACAATTATTATGCAAAAAATTATCGTTTTACTCATAGCTATGTTTTTTGTAGGAACCTCGTATGGTGCGCCCGCGGGCCAACCTACAATGGCAGTACTTCCATTTCAACTTAGTCAGTTCATTGATACAACTAACATAGGTGAAATGGCTATAACACGTACATTGGCAGAGCGAGAGTTTTCTAATCAGCTAATACAGTTTCTTGCGAAATCAAGAAAATTTAATATGCTGACCCGTACGCAAATTGATAAAGTCATCAATGAAAATAGATTAACTGAATCATAGTGGGCAGAGCCGGGGCAAATAGAACTAATGGGTAAACTTCTGGTTGCTGATTATCTGGTAACAGGTGTTATTAATCGGTTTGAAGTTAATGCCGTGAGGCAGAATATAGCCATAACTGGAGAAACATTACCCAGATTGGTGGCAACATTTAAAAGTCAGTTCCAGATTATTGAAAGTAGTACGGGCAAGATTGTTTTAGCAGACCAGGTCATTCAGAAAATAAGATTTGATGAAATACGCCGGGAAATCCCCTCAACTGAAAGACGATACTGGACAGATGCTGATTATAAAGATTTGTTGTTTAGCAAAGCTGCAACCGAGGTCGGTAATGCGATTCTGGCTGGGATATACCCGATAAAGGTTGTTAAGGTGTCAAGTACAGGCGTGGTGTTAAATAGAGGCAAAGGGGTAGGGGGTAAGCAATGTCTAGTGATTAATCAGGGAGAGGCTATAATTGACATAGATACGGGTGAGTCATTGGGAGGGTCAGAAGAGCAGGTTGGTCTGGTCGAAGTGACATCTGTCGAAGGCAAATTCAGCAAAGCAAAAATAATATTTGGGGCTGGGCAAATTCAATATGGAGATATTTGTAGAATCCAGAAAACAGTTCAAAAAGAGGAAGAGGCTGCTGCTTATCCAAGAGTTACTCCAGGGTGGTAAGAGACTTAGCAACTAATTTTAATTCCAGTTAAGCTAGGCTAATATGAACAAGTATTTTTATAAATTGAAATTAAGTATTTTGCCTGTGGCATGTACTATTATTCTGTCTACGGGGTGCTCATCAATCATTGATGCCAGAAAACAGAAGATACCCTATATGGAAACCTATTATTCAGGGGGTATAGAACTTGCAGCGACAGATTTAACCGAAAAAAGTGAGGATAGGTCTGATACCGGTGATGAGTTGATGTGGGCACTGGAAGCCGGTACGGCTAATTACACCGCAGGCAGATACCAAAAAAGTTTGAGTGAATTCGAACAATCAGAACGACTCATTCAGGATTTTGATCAACGAGCGGTCTTAAATGCCCGGGCGGCAGGATCGAAAGTCGGATCTGCACTGACAAACCCAAACGCACTACCTTATCAAGGTATGTATCTGGACAGGGTTATGCTTAATGCATATAAAGCATTTAATTACTTTGCACTTAATGATTCTGTAGGTGCACAAGTTGAATTACGTAGAATGCGCGAAGCTCAAAAGCAAGTAGTAAAAAAGTTTGCTGATGAAATTCAGGCGAGTCAGAAAGAGATAGATGCTCAGGTTAGAAAAAATCAGCAAGAAAGCCGATCTTTCGGCAATGAAAATACTAGTGTCCCTTTTAGTACCATTGTCAAAAACTCTGCTGTTAATGAAGCCTATACGACATCTGCTAATAAAGCTAACAAACTATATGGTAGTCCTGCCAACCCATTTGTCAGTTATTTTTCCGCGCTAGGTTATTTAATTGAAAATAATTATGCGGAAGCATTGGTAGATTTTCGTAACCTGTATAGAATGAATCCGCATAATAAGCTAATCCAAAGAGATTATGTCACTGCTGCTACACGTATCGGCAGTGAACTTCCAATGGAGTTAGCAGGCATTCAACCTTTTGATTATGCTCTTAATAATAAAATAGTTTTTGTCGTTTTATTTAATGGTCGTGCACCCGCGCTTAAACAGGAAAAGTTTCAAATAGTTCTACCCTATGTGGGTTATACCGGAATAGCATTTCCCAAGTATGAGTATTTTCCGGTTTTATTACCTGGTCTTGACGTTGGTTACCGGTTTAACAATAAAGAACAAACCGCTAGAACAGAGTTAGTGTCTGATTTTGATGCCATTATGTCTCAGGAATACCATGATAAACTGCCATCAATGATTACTCGACTAGTTATTTCGACTTTAACCAAAGAAATGGCAAGTTATGCAATTGTTCATGCGGCCAATCAAAGTGGGAGAGGCGAGGCACAAATTGCAGCGTATGTACTGACTGGAGCCTATAAATTCATGTTTAATACTGCTGATACGCGAGGCTGGGAAACGCTACCTAAAGAAGTGCAGGTAACTCATGTTCCCATACCTGATGATGGGGTTTTAAGGGTTAGTCCAATAGGGATGGGCGGGCAAAGTAGAGAGATAGTTTTGAAAAAAGATACTAATATAGCTATTGTCTATATTCGAGCTTTATCAGCAAATAAACTTAATTATAAATTAATTGAATTACAATAAGGGAAATGGAAAAATTAAATCATTCAAAATTAGACGACTAATTCAACGCTTGAAAATTTCAGAGAAACTATAGCAGCTCTGAAAGCTACGCGATGCGCACCCTACCGCAATATTTCCTGTTAAGTGGGTAGTCGAAATTATCCACAAAGATTATTGAATCTAGCTTATTAACGTTTAAAAATTGGACGGTTATTTATTTCCGTCTCCCTAAGTCTTTATTGTACTGAAGTTTCCCAATAATTATTTATGGTAAAATTGAAACTATGCTTGGCTTTCAGGTAAATAATTTCCATTCATTCTGGGCAGTCAGAAATGCTCGGAAGCGGGATCTTTAGTCCCGCATGCTTGGACGGGACTAAAGATCCCGCTTCCGAATATTGCTTGAAAATTTCAGAGAAACTATAGCAGCTCTGAAAGGTACGCGATGCGCACCCTACCGCAATATTTCCTGTTAAGTGGGTAGTCGAAATTATCCACAAAGATTATTGAATCTAGCTTATTAACGTTTAAAAATTGGACGGTTATTTATTTCCGTCTCCCTAAGTCTTTATTGTATAGCCCCTATAAATAAATGGTTATAGTTATAAATTTAATGGAAAGGATGGAATGTGAAAAAAATCTATATCATTAGTATAAGTTGTTTATTACTTATCGGTTGTCAGGCAACTGTTAATACGGTAGAAAATGAACAAAAAACCATGCAGGTTAATGCCGTGGATATGGCAAAGGTTTCAACCGATGCATTCCTTAAAGATCGGTTGGAAATCCTTAGTGTTAATAAAAAGGAGCTTGCGGATGGCTTACTCAAGGTACAAGTAACGGCACGGAATGTTAGAACCGGGTTTTGGGATCAGGCTTCGTCCTGGTATATGGGGGATAACCCTTATCAGATTGCTTACCGTTTCACATGGTTAGATATTGATGGCATGGAAGTCAATACTGCCGCGAGTACCTGGATACCAATGACCGTTGTTCCAGGTGATACCGTTCGGCTTCATGCTATCTCCCCTAATCCCAGATGTAAGGATTTTATTCTGAGTATAAGAGAGAATGATGCAGCTAGACGCTTTTAAACTTTCAAAACCAAGTTAATAAGAATATAGGAAAAAAAATGAACAAAAAAATTATTTCACTGATTGGAATTATTATTACTGCACTATTTTTGACAGGGTGTGGTCCATCAGTAAAGCGTATAGATGCAACTGGAAATGAAGGGTTAGTTACAGTCGATGAAGTTGATTTTAAAGACTGGCAGATTGCTGCTGAAAAAGGTATTAATTCATTGTTGGAATCTGGCGTACTTAGTCGTGCTGACGGACGCAAAACAATATTAATGATCAGCACAGTAAAAAATTCGACTACACAGCATTTTAATACACGAATCCTTACTGATAAGATCAGACAGGCAGTATTACGTTCTGGTAAGGCACTAACTACTACTGCTGTTGGTGGGAATGGTCCCGATGATGCTGCCAGTAAACAGGTACGTAGGCTGGAAGAGGATGATATGTTTAACCAATCTACAGTGCAAAAAAGAGGCACAGCAATTGCTCCTGATATGAGTTTTTCTGGTGAAATTGTACAGCAACAAAGCTCGCAAGGCAGAATGCGTGAAACATACTTTTTCTTTCATATGGCAGTAACAGACTTGGCAACAGGGTTGGCACTTTGGGAAGACAATGTGGAAATTGTAAAGCAGGGGAAAAAGCCAATGATGGGCTGGTAGGATAGATTGAAAGAAACAGTTCACAGTCAGTGACTTGTTTTAAAGTTCAAATATGAGTGTAAGGGAGATACCACCTATTCAAGGGGGTATCTCTAAAAACCGAGTATTCCATCACTGTGAAGGGGGCGAGGTATTACCTGTATGCTTTGTTAAATTTAGCACCTCTAGCTTTATCCTTATAATTAATACATGATTTTAGGATAGGACGAGAATTCAACAATACCCGAGCCTGAATTCCTTTTGACCACACAGCCGCACTAGAAAAACAGTTGCGCAGCTGTGCAGCTAAAATACTACGTCATACTTTCGAGTCTTATTAATTGGCTCCTAGGGCGAATTAATAAGACGCACTTGATGGATTAAACTCTGTTCTACAAGTTGCAAAAAGAAAAGCAAGAGTATAGAAAACTAAATACTTTTAAACGATTGGTTGTTTATTGATTGGAAAACTCGATTTTTCATGAGTGAATGCTAATTTTTTACCTACTTATAATGCAAAAGAGCCTAAAAATTAACCTTCACTGGCTTCAAGCTGTTCGCTGATTTCCATCCATTCCAGTTCGGTTTCTTCTAACGCTTGATCAACCTGAGCTTTGTCCTGTAGCACTTGCTTTAAACGTGCTTTATTCAATTCTTCATATAAACTGGTTTCAGCCAACTGATTTTCTAGTTCTTTCTGTTGTTGATGAAATTTTTCCAGCGCTTTATCTGCTTTTTTTAAGGCATCATATAAAGGTTTTAATTTTTTGCGTCGTTCTGCATCTAGTTTACGTTGTTCTTTTTTATTAATACCAGGTGCATTAGTGGTATTTTCAGAGTTATCATTATTCAATAGTTTTTGTTCGTTAAGCCACAGGCGGTAATCGTCTAAATCTCCATCAAAAGATGTGGCAGTACCATTGGCAACTAGATAGAGTTGATCAGTAACCGAGCGCAGCATATGCCTATCATGTGAGACGATAATAATCGCACCTTGGTAATCCTGTAGGGCAACACTTAGTGCGTGGCGCATTTCCAGATCCAGGTGGTTAGTAGGCTCATCAAGTAATAATAAATTAGGATTCTGGTAGACCAGTATAGCAAGTACTAAGCGCGCTTTTTCGCCGCCTGAAAATGGGGCGAGAGGATCGGAAGTTTTATCATCTTTGAAATTAAATCCACCGAGGAAATTACGCAATTCCTTTTCAGTTGCCTTAGGATTTATTTTTTGTAAATGCCATAAAGGGTTTTCATCAAGGTGTAATTGTTCTAACTGATGCTGGGCGAAATAGCCTAGTTTTAAGGTATCAGCAAACTGGATTTCACCCGAATTGATACCGAGCTCATTGGCTAGAACCTTGATAAGAGTTGATTTACCAGCACCGTTTGGACCTAATAGCCCAATCCGGGCTCCAGGAGCAATAAATAAATTAACATTATTTAATATATTTTTTTCATCGTAGCCTATGCTCACATTTTCAAGCTTAATCATAGGATTAGGCAGTTTTTCAGGTGTAGGAAAGCTGAAATGAAAAGGCGAGTCTACATGTGCCTGGGCGATAAGTTCCATGCGCTGTAAAGACTTAATTCGGCTTTGGGCCTGTTTGGCCTTGGTCGCCTGGGCACGAAAACGGGTGATAAAACTCTGGATATGGGCGATTTCACGCTGTTGTTTTTCATACGATGATTGCTGAAGGGCTAGTTTTTCGGCACGTATTTTTTCAAAAGCTGAATAATTACCGGTGTATATCGTTGCTACTTGATTTTCTATATTGACGATATGGTCGGCAATTGTGTCTAAAAACTCACGGTCATGAGAAATAAGTAATAAAGTACCAGGATACTTACATAGCCAGTCCTGTAAAAAAATCACAGCATCCAAGTCTAAATGGTTGGTCGGTTCATCCAGTAATAAGACATCTGATCGGCACATCAAAGCCTGGGCAAGATTTAAGCGCACTCGCCACCCCCCAGAAAAGGAGCTTACGCTCAGTTGTTCCTGAGGTTGCTTGAATCCTAAGCCATTCATAAGTCGAGCGGCTCTTGCCGTGGCAGTATAGCCACCGATAATGTCCATTTTGGAGTGTAACTCAGCTTGTTTGATACCGTTATCGTCTTGTTCGGCTTTAATAATATCTTGCTGTACCTGACGCAGTTCGACATCGCCATCAATAATATATTCGATGGCCGCTTGTTCTGTTGCGAGCGTTTCCTGAGCAACATGAGCGATCTCTAGTTGCGGAGGCATGGTAAAATCTCCCGCATCAGGATGTAGTTCGTCGCGTATTAGCGCAAAGAAACTAGATTTTCCAACGCCATTTGCACCGGTGATGCCAACTTTTTGGCCTTTGTGCAGGGTAAAACTAGTGTTGGCAAATAAGACACGAGTACCTCGGCGTAGGGAAATATTTTTAAAATTAAGCATAAACAGAATGGTAAAGACAAAGAAACAACAGAACCCTGTGTTTAAACCACAGGATCGTTACTATATTAATGGACAAGGTTGGTGGTTTTTTACGATCGAGATGATTAGTGGTCCATTTAGCAGCAAACCAGACTGTGTAGATGCCTGTAGGCATTATATTCAAAAGCGTGAGGGTGTTTTATGAAAGCCCTGTGGGGGGGGGCTTTACATAAGGAGATAGAAACCAGTAGATGCTTCGTAAGTTATTGCAAACTTCTGCATACAAATCAGTCAAGCAGAGTGCAGTTTTTAGCAAGAATCTAGTTAAGACTCCTGTTAAAGCTTGTGCCCATGCTTGATTGGGTGGGCATTGAGGAGTGACAGATATTTAGATTTGCTTAAGTCAAGGCTTGTCCTTGTGGTTTTTGATAAAGCAAACAGCGCTTATCCGTATAAGCCGATCATTTTTTTAACTTGTTTGGAAAATTCCTGTATATCACCAGCAGTAACTGATTCGATTGGAATAACCAATGCCGCGCCGTTTTCGAGAATGATATGGATGTAATTCCGAATATGTTCAATGCGTAAAATAGTTTTCCAGGGCATTTTATTTTTACCGCTAGGTGACTTCTCGGCCAAAGCTTTAGGGTCAATTCTTAAGGTATAGTGACCAAACATTGCGAGTTTTTCTCTATCTGTATAGCTTTTTAATATTTGTCTACGAAAGCTTAATATAATAACTTGTGGAATAACGATAGCCCAGCAAATAGAAATGGTGACAATATAAAGAGCAGTACGATAATCACTGTAATAGGACCAAAGGAACAGACCAAATATAGCCAGAATTCCAGGGAAAAATAAGCGGTTTCTTTTTAATTTCTTTTGTAAATCTTCCGATTGATCAATTTGTAATTCATTGTAATGAACTAAATCTCTTTCACCGAATTCATATTCTATTTCAAGCATTGCTGGCCCTTTTATGTCTTGTGTGCAGAATCTTGCAGTTTATTATTGTTTTATCTTCGTCATTATAACCTTTAGTTCCTTCAGTGGCAGTATAAATCGTTTAGTGCTCATTTAGTCACGAGGAATAAAAATGAAATTAAATACGACGGAGATAAATAAGCTCACACCTTCAACCAGCATGGTAGGAATTACGGTGAACAATCACGCTCTAGTGAGCTAGTTAAAAGCATCAGGCATCAGCGTTTATTTCAACTATAAGGGCCCCCATAAGCTAAGGCACAAAAGATCGGTGCGTATGACTACAGTGTGTTCAAAAAACCGACAGACCCATTAACCTTTAATAGAATGTTAGGAATGCGGCCGAAAGTCCACGTTCTAATGTAGTCCGTATTTCGCAAGCTTCATACGGGCTACACAAAGTTTTGAGTTTTATTAAATTCTGGATGCTTATGGAAGTTTTAACTTATATCATGAAGAGCAGTCAAGGCTTCAGTTAAACTGCTTACAGGGAAAATCTTTAAACCGGCAATTTCTTTTTTGGGTGCATTTGCTTTGGGGATAATGGCTTTTTTAAATCCATGTTTTGCTGCGTCATTAAGGCGAGCATAACCGTTGGCTACGGGTCTTATTTCGCCGTTTAAGCCCAGTTCTCCAAAGAAAAAACTATCGTGTGGTACCACTGTATCTTTCAGGCTGGAAACAATGCTGATAAGAATGGCAAGGTCGGAGCTCGTTTCAGTGACTTTAATACCGCCTACCACATTGGCATAGATTTCATCACTGGCAGTAAATATTCCTCCATGGCGGGTTAATATTGCCAGCAGCATAGCTAGACGATTTTGGTCGAAACCTACGGCTAAACGGCGCGGATTACCATACTGACACTCAGTTACTAGAGCCTGTATTTCCACTAATAGAGGGCGAGTACCTTCCCATAATACAGTAACAACACTACCTGGAAATGGTTTTTCAGTACGGTTGAGAAACATTGCTGAAGGATTTTTAACTTCTTTTAAGCCTGTGCTGTCCATAGCAAAAAAACCGAGCTCTCCGACACTGCCAAAACGATTTTTATCTGCTCTAAGTACCCTAAACCGGGCGTCATCAGTCGAGGCAAGAATAAGTTGAGTGTCGACAATATGGCTTAAGGTCATTGGTCCAGCCAGAGACTGATCTTTTGTTACATGACCCACCATAAAAATCGAGACATTATTTTTTTTTGCATATTGTGTTAAATAACTTGCTGACTCCTTAACCTGTGAAACTGATCCAGGTGTAGAATCAGAACTTTGTGTATGCATTACCTGGATAGAATCAATAACTAGAATGCTGGGTTTTATTTCATCAAGAGTATTACAAATACTCTGTACTGAGGTCTCAGTCAGCATTTTTATTTTGTTTAGCGGTAGGCTAAGACGAATAGCGCGTTCAGCTATTTGTTGTAAAGATTCTTCACCGGAAACATAGAGTACGCTGATATCTTGATTGGCAAGGTTTGCGATGACTTGTAATAACAAGGTGCTTTTTCCGGCTCCTGGTGTGCCACCAATTAATACCACGCCACCGCGTACGATACCACCACCAAGGACACGGTCAAATTCGGAAATACCTGTAGCAAGGCGTTCTGTTTGAGTTAAATTAACTTCAGATAAAAAGTGTACAGTGCTTGTTGTGCCGCTATAACCAAGGTGCTGTGAGTTAGCCGGATCTTGGCCCAGGCGTACTTCCTTTATGGTGTTCCAGGCTTTGCAGGCGCTACATTGGCCGGCCCAGCGGGGTGAATCAGCACCACAATCGGTGCATACATATGCAGTTGTTTTTTTTGCCATAAGATTTGTTTGATATTAAGAAATGACATTCGTCATGTGCCAGGTGGTAGTCTTTGGCTTATTCAGGTCCAGTATTTTGAATGAATATATCTAAAATTATTGAATTTAGCTTAGTTATGTAATTATCTGGAACTGCTTTGAGGGTGTTTTTGTTTATTATGTACGGTACTTATCAGGGTTAATTTTATACTTGTTTAATTTGTTGTAAACAGCCCGGGTTGAAATTTCCATGTGTATGGCTATTTCTTTGATATTGCCATGGTACTGTTTTAGTGATGCATTTAAATATGCTTTTTCAACCTCTTCAATAGCTTGCTCTTTCCTCTGTTTCCAGTCGACAGTTATCGAGGGAGGAATGTCGCTATCTAGCTTTAATTCTGTGATTTCTTTTCCTGTAGTAAATAATAGACTACGCTCTAGTGTATTTTCCAGTTCTCGAACATTACCTGGCCATTGAAAAGCAGATATTTGCTGCATAACGTTATGACTGACAGAGTTAATAGTCTTATTATGTTTTTTACTCATACGTTGTAAAATTAAATTTACCAATGCCGGCAAATCCTCGTGTCTTTCAATTAATGCGGGTATTTCTAGTTTAACGACATTAATACGGTAATATAAGTCATTACGGAATGAACCCAGTTCAACTTGTTCTAGCAGATTGATGTTGCTTGCAGAGATGATACGTACATTGACCTGAATAGCATGTGTGCCACCAACCCGCTCTAATTCTCCTTCCTGCAAAACTCTGAGCAAGCGTGTCTGTGCTGCTGGAGATAATGAGTCAACTTCATCAAGGAAGAGGGTTCCACCTTCGGCTCTTTCAAAATATCCCTGATGTACCTCTATTGCACCAGTAAAAGCACCTTTTTCATGTCCAAATAAGGCACTTTCCAGCAAGCTTTCTGCGATTGCGCCACAATTTATCGGCACAAATGTTTTCTCACAGCGCTCGCTCATCGCGTGTATAGCCCTAGCAACCAGTTCTTTGCCTACGCCAGTTTGCCCTTGAATAAGGATGGTAGCCGAAGTTGGGGCAATCATTTCTATGGACTGTAATACTTTTTTCATTCCTTCTGAGTTGGCAATGATTACGGGTGGCTGGTATTTTTTTACGTGTTTATTGCTTTGCTTACGCCAGATTTTTAGCATACTTTCCTCAATCCGTGATTGTAGTACCTCAAATCTTGGGTCATGTTTATTTTCATCCATGAACTCTCGATACTCAATGCCAGGTCTATCCTTTGCACTCTCTGGGTCAAGGTGGATGTAAACTTCACAGCTCCCATCTTGCTGGGCAATGCTTTTCGCAATTTCAACTTTTGCATAACCAAAATTACGAGCCGCAATTCCACCAAATACACTGGATGTCATACGACATAATTCAGGAGAGTTGACGACTTCTTCACCAAAGGGGCAGCTACTATTACACATAGTAATACGTTCCTGAGTGCAAGACGATAATGAAAAATTACCGCCTATATTATTTTTGAGACCTAAAATTAATTCGATATAGCTTTCTTTATTCAGTGGCTTCTTTTTATTATCTTTACCTGATGAACGATAGACTTCTTCAAAAAATCGGCCGGCTGTCAAAGCTATATTTTCAATTAATTGCTGGCTTTGTTCTGTCCCTAATTGTTCGCTAGCATGCATCAGTTCGATAATAAACGTTTGTAGAAAGGTGATTGGGGTTAAATCAGAAAGGGAGATTTTATTCATGATTATAAAGTGAAGTTATTTTTCAATTAATGAATTATAACTTCACAATGTAGAAAAACAAATATGCAGGGTCTTGATATATATAGGTACTAAAATTGGCATGTATTATGCTAGTTGTCGTATAAGAACAGAGGTTACTGATGCAGTATATTTTTGCATCGTTGAAATATTAATAATAATGAAATGGGGTTTCATATGAGCACTGAAAAGCCACCTTTAGACCCACACCCATTAAGTGAATATGTTGCCTGGGCAGGCAACCGTAACCGTGAGCCTATCCTCGGCGTATTAAAAGAAAAGTTAGCTAAAGATTCAGGTAGCGTACTGGAAATGGCTAGCGGGAGTGGTATGCATATAAACTTTTTTGCACCGCATTTTGAACATTTGCATTTGCATTTTCATCCTTCAGATAAAGATATTGAGGTTTTTGACAATATTAAAAAGCTAAGGAATAAGCACGAAACAACTTCCCGATATTAATTATTTTTGAGGAATTGCACGGTAATTCCATTTTGGTAAGTGTGTATCAAATACAATCGGCATTATTTCTTTGAAGTCAGCGGCATATTTTCGTCCTGT
>NZ_BDMN01000119.1 GCF_002189065.1 Bathymodiolus platifrons methanotrophic gill symbiont | reverse complement strand
GAGGTTTATTTTAGGTGGTTTTGCCATGTTTATAGCAAACCCCTACTTAATTCCCCTTAGGCAATAGCATTTGAAACGAATGAAAAGACTATTTTTTTCATATAGTTGTAGCATAGTTTCAATTTTACCATAAATAATTATTGGGAAACTTCAGCTATTAAAGACCAGGCGCTTAGTGTTACTGAAGATGTGATCAGAATTAAATCGCACTCTTTAGTGCCTGCTGATATTCCAGTCTATGGTTATATTTATGATGTCAAAACAGGAAGCTTGATTGAAGTACCTGAGGCAACAGAAGCAGGAAAAGTATAAGAATGAATCAGCTACGCTCAGCCATTATTCTGGGAGTAGGGCCTGAACGTGGCTTAGATGCAGTACTTGCTCAACACTTTGCCACTAAAGGATTGCATGTATATATAGCTGGGCGTAGTGAAGAAAAGCTGCAAAAAGTGGTTGATAGTATTAGCAGAAATGGAGGCAATATAACCAGTGTGGTGGCAGACGCTACGCAGGAATACGATATTGACCACTTGTTTGATGTCATATACTTTGATGGTTCTGCGTTAGAGCTTGCTGTCTACAATGTAGACAGCAATATTTCCCTACCGATTCTGGAGACCACAACAGAAACCTTTACAACATTATGGCAGCAGAACTGTCTGGGAGCTTTTTTGTTTGCCAAGGCTGCTATTGAGTGCATGAAGAAAAATAAGCAAGGTACATTGATCTACACTGGTGCCACGGCCTCTTTACGTGCAAAACCACCTTTTACTGCTTTTGCATCAGCTAAAGCTGCATTAAGGTCGCTGGCTCAAGGGCTAGCAAGGGAATTTGGCCCTGAAGGTATTCATGTAGTGCATACTATTATTGATGGTGTTATTAATGGCGAGCGTGCAAAGCAACAGTTCCCTGACTATTATCCAGGCCAAAGGCCAGGAAGGTATGTTGAATCTAGAGGCTACTGCTGAAACCTACTGGGCACTGCATAGTTAAGACCGCAGCGCCTGGACCCATGAATTAGATCTCAGGCCTTTTAAAGAGTCTTTTTAGTTAGTTATTCAAAAGGAAGTAGCTCGTAATATCAGCGCATCAGAAATTGCGTGAAGCATAACAATTTTAGTCGCGCCATTTAGACGCGACTAAACACAGTTAATTTATACGTACAGCTATTTCTCCACCTGCATTAGCTTTAACCGCACAGAATTTAAATTCCGGTATTTTAGCGGATGGGTCGAGTGCTTCATTGGTAATTAAGTTAGCACTTGCTTCGTTATAGCAGAAAGCCATAAATAGAGTGCCTTGTTGAATGCCAATATCAGCACGCGCATAAGCAGAAATTTTGCCACGTCTGGATTCAATCGTAATAATATCGCCAGGTTGTACGCCCAGTTTATCCAGGTCTACAGGATTCACCATGACCACTGGATCTGGCTCAATAGCATCTAGAGTAGGTGAATGACGCGTCATGCTACCAGTATGCCAATGTTCAAGTTGTCGCCCGGTAATAAAGATAAGTGGATACTCTTCATCAGGCATTTCATCAGCGTGAATGTAGGAAGCAGGAACAAATCGTCCTTTCCCGGATTCTGTTGGGAAACCATCAGTAAAAATCACAGGTTCGCCAGGATCGCCGATATTTTCTAGAGGGTAGGTAAGCGAATCTTCAGCTTCAATTCTGTCCCAGGTCATACCAGCAATACTTGGCATGGCGAGACGCATTTCGTTAAATACATCTTCTGGTCCTTTGTAGTCCCAGTCACAACCTAGGCGGTTAGCAATTTCCTGTAGTATCCATAAGTCTTGTTTAGCCTCACCAGGCGGGTTAACTGCCAAACGCCCCATTTGCACACGTCTATCGGTATTTGAAAAAGTACCATCTTTCTCGTAGAAAGCAGATGCTGGCAAGATTACATCGGCAAAGCCAGCTGTTTCAGTTAAGAAAATATCTTGTACAACTAAGTGTTCCAGGTGTGCAAATGCTTCACGCACATGGTTCTGGTTAGGGTCGGACATGGCAGGGTTTTCACCCTCTACAAACATACCATATACTTCGTTATCTAAAATGGCATGAATCATTTCCACAGTAGTTAAGCCGCGCTTGGGATCTAGCTTAATATCCCATAGTTTTTCAAATTTAGCCTGATTAGCAGGGTCTTCCACAGGTGCATAATCAGGGTAGACCATAGGAATCAAACCGACATCAGATGCACCCTGTACGTTGTTTTGGCCGCGTAATGGATGCAAACCTGTACCCGGTCTACCAATTTGGCCTGTCATTAAGGCTAAGGCAATTAAACAACGTGAATTATCAGTACCATGAATATGCTGTGAAACGCCCATACCCCATAAAATCATCGAACCTTTTGATGTTGCATAGAGCCTTGCGACTTCACGTAATGTATCAGCATCTATACCACAAATGGGTGCTACTTTTTCTGGGCTATAATCTTTCAAGTGTTGCTGCATAAACTCGAAATCTTCAGTATGCTTTTTGATGTAGTCATCATTTTGCAAACCTTCATCTAGAATAACGTGCATAATGCCGTTAAGCAGTGCCACATCGGTATCAGGGCGGAAAGCTAAGTGATGTGTGGCATATTTTGCAATTGCGGTACGGTTTGGGTCTATTAAGATAATCTTGGTTCCCGTTGTCGTCGCATTTTTCATAAAGGTTGCGCCAACAGGGTGGTTAACCGTTGGGTTAGAACCAATAATAATAACCACTTCAGCGAGCTTTACATCTTCAACAGGATTAGATACTGCACCAGAACCTAAGCATTCTAATAAGGCGACAACTGATGATGCATGACACAGGCGCGTACAGTGGTCCACATTGTTAGAACCAAAGCCTGTTCTAATGAGTTTCTGGAATAAATAAGCTTCTTCATTACTGCCTTTAGCTGAGCCTAAACCCGCTAACGCTTTTTTACCTTTTTCATCACGAATCTTTTTCAAACCACCTGCAGCAATATCTAATGCCTCATCCCAGCTTGCTTCACGGAATACGGTGTCTAAATCGTTAGGATCTAATAATTCAGTCGTTTTAGCAACGCCATCACGTCTAATTAAAGGCTTGGTTAAACGTAGCGGATTGTGAATATAGTTAAAGCCGTAACGTCCTTTCACACAAAGGCGAAATTTGTTGGTATCGCCATCGCGACCTTCGGTATAAAGAATTTTATCGTCTTTTACATGATATTTAATTAAGCAACCCACACCACAATAAGGGCAGGTAGAGTTCACTGTTTTATCAGCGATTTCAAGGCCTACGTTATTAGCTGGCATCAGTGCGCCAGTAGGGCAGGCTTGTACGCACTCTCCACAAGCCACACAACTACTGGCTGCCATTGGGTCAGCAATGTCAAAAACAATTTCAGCATGTGCGCCACGGTTAGCGAAACCGATCACATCATTCATTTGCTCTTCACGGCAAGCACGTAGGCATCGCGTACACTGAATGCAGGCATCCATATTAACTGCGATTGCAGGATGTGATAAATCAGCGGCAGGTTGAGCGCGTGATTCAAAGCGTGGCTCACCAACTTGCAACTTTTTAACCCACAGGTCTAATTCTGATTCCAGTGTATAAGGCGACTCGCCTTGCTTAGGCATATCTGATTTAAGTAGTTCAAGTACCATTTTTTGCGATTTAACGGCACGTTCACTACTTGTTTGCACATTCATACCATCAGTTGGCATACGGCAGCAAGAAGGCGCTAAGGTTCTTTCACCTTCGACTTCGACTACGCAGGCACGACAGTTACCATCAGCGCGTAAGCTTTCTTTATAACAAAGGTGTGGTATTTCTTTATTGTGACGTTTTGCCGTTTGCAGAATTGTTTCATCGGCAAAAGCAGAGACCTCTTCGCCATCAAGGGTGAAGTTGATCATGGGATTGTTTAAAGTGTCTGGGTTAGCAGCCATAGTATTTATTCACCTGCATCTGGGTAAAAATTATCATCCAAAATCTGAGAGTATGTCCAGGGACAAACGCTGGGGAAGGTTTGTTTATCTAAAGCGGTTTCTTGTGAAGCTTTGATAATTGATTTTGCATAAGCTTTTTTCAGGATAGTATCAAGTTGTGGTTCGAGACTAGGATTTTCTTCTAGGGTTTCAGAAAAATTGATACGCTGTCCTTCAATGGTTAATTGCCCGCTACGGCCACGGCGAACAGGTTGATATTGCCACTTAAGTAAATGGATAAGTAAAACAGTCAGTCGACTATCAAGTTCGCGCTTTTCAGACCGCCCCATTGTTTCGACTTCCTCAAGTAAATTATCAATATCAAGATCAGAGAGCCTGCCAGCTTTAAGTAAAGCGGCTTGCTCTTGTGTCCAACCATAAAAATCTGTGTTGTAATTAATCATCAGCGTATCTGCCTAGATTTCTTGTGGAAAGTATTTGATAGCACAACGTAATGGGTTAGGTGCAGCCTGTCCCAATCCACAAATTGACGCATCAACCATCACCGAGGATAACTCTTCTAGTAAATCAGTATCCCAGTTTTCCTGTTCCATTAGCACAGCTGCTTTTGCAGTACCCACACGACAAGGAGTGCATTGACCACAGGATTCTTCTTCAAAGAATTTCATTGCATTGATGGCAAGTTTCTTGGCACTGTCCTGATTAGAAAAAACCACGATAGCCGCAGAGCCGATAAAACAGCCATGCTCATTTAAGGTATCAAAATCCATAGGAATATCTGCCATAGATTCTGGCAATATTCCCCCTGATGCTCCTCCAGGAAAATAACCATAGAATTCATGTCCCTCTTGCATGCCCCCACAGAATTCTTCAATGAGTTCACGCATGGTCGTACCAGCAGGAGCTAAGTGTACGCCGGGTTTATTAACACGGCCTGAAATAGAGAAAGAACGTAAACCTTTGCGTTCATGTCGTCCGTGTGAAGTAAACCATTCAGGACCTTTTTCTACAATATCACGGACCCAGTACACTGATTCCATATTATGTTCCAGAGTAGGGCGGCCAAATAATCCCACTTCAGCAAGAAAAGGAGGTCTTAAGCGAGGCATGCCTCGTTTACCTTCAATGGACTCAACCATTGCTGATTCTTCACCACAAATATAGGCACCTGCACCACGGCGTAAATGAATCGGTGGTAAACGGTATTTATCAGAGGGTGGATTGTTTTGTAGGTTAGCGATTTCTTGCGTTAGGATTTCACGACATCCCGCATATTCATCACGTAGATAAATATAGATTTCATCACAGCCAACACATAAGGCGGCAATGAGCATACCTTCTAAAAAACGATGGGGATCAGATTCCAGATAATGACGATCTTTAAAGGTTCCGGGTTCACCCTCATCAATATTAACTGCCATTAAGCGAGGGCCGTTAAAACTCTTAACAATACGCCACTTTCTACCGGCAGGGAAACCAGCGCCACCCAGTCCACGAAGGCCCGAGTCTTCCATTTTTTTGATCACACTTTCTGTGCTAATGGTATTTTCTAAAACACCCTTAAGTGTTTGGTAGCCATTATCACTGCGATATTGTTGCATGCTGATGTAATCCGTTACGTCAGCTTTGATTTCGTTATTATTAACAGCAGTTGTAACCACTTCGGGTGTTGCATGGTCAATCGGGTTTTGTCCGACAACTGCAATAGGTGCATGTTGACAACGGCCAACACAAGGAACTTTTTGGACACGAACCTGGTCGGTATTTAAGCCACTTTCTAACGCATCTATTAAGTCATTAGAGCCAGCCATAGAGCAAGAGAGAAATTCACAGACTCGAACAGTTAACGGGGGAGGGGGAGTCTGACCTTCTTTGACGACATCGAAATGATGATAAAAAGAAGCGACTTCAAAGACTTCAGCGGGGGAGAGTTTCATTTCGTGTGCAAGGGCCACGAGATGTTTAGAGGAAATATGCTGATATTGATCCTGAATTTTATGTAAATGTTCTATCAACAAATCACGCTGACGAGATTCATCAGCAAGAAGTGATTGAACGTCATCCAGTGCGGTAAGATCAACCGCATGACCTTTCGGTCCTTTACGTTTTTTCTTGGTAATTTGATCTGGATTTATCGTAATAACTGCCACTCGTATTTCTCCTAACTTTTTTCAGTATTTTGAAGATAGCTACTAATAAACGTATGCCAAAGGGTTTGTGATGTTCCATTAATTTGGCAAATTTAATCCACTTTACCAAAACTGTGTTCTTCTATTCAAGTAATCTTTTATTTAGAACTGAAGTTTCCTAGTTTTTAAAGCATAAGCATATTAGTTAGTGCTTGTTTTTAATAAATATTAGCATTCCCTAATAACACTGGCATTCCGTTTGCTAAAACCCTTGAATTTACTTAAAAAACAACAGGTTAATGATGAATGAGACCTGTTTTTACTGTATAATAAAAGATGTTAACTCATTGATTATACAAACAAAACGGCCTCATTCATGTTCATTTTACGCGATATTTTACTCCCGCTTCAATATCATTTTTCCGAAACCACTTTAGGCCGCGAACGAGCCTCTCTGTTTGTTTACACGATCCTGTCCATTATCGTTCCCTTTACGTCGTCGATGACATCTAACCTTTGGCGTTGCCTTGATACGCTGTTTGGGTTTGAGATCAAGAATAAGCGATTTTACACTTTCATGGCTTCTCCAACGCTACCGTGGGCTGGGCTATGGCAAACTATCTGGGGGCTAATCCCGTCCCCTGAAACTGATGGCCGCATATTGGTTGGTTTGGATGACTCCATTATCACTAAAGTAGGCAAGAAAATCTTCGGTTGTGAAGCAATTTTTGACCACGCGGCCAAGTCGAACCAAAGCAAATATCCATGGGCACAAAATATTGTATCGGTGGGGTTGTTGAAACAGGTCAAAGGTCGCTGGGCGTGCTTATTTTTAGATTTCCGGTTTTATCTGCCCTTAAAAACAATTCAGGGAAAAAAAGAGACAGCCACGATAAGAGGGGAAGTAGTTCCTTTCCAGACCAAGATGGCTCAGGCGGCTCAAATGCTGATTGAAATTGCAGAACATTTTTCCACCGTCCCCATATTGGCAGTTACTGATAGCTGGTTTGGCAATAATGGCCTATGGAAGCCTGCTTACAAAGCTATCGGGAACCGGTTTAATATTCTCTCTCGGTTAAGGTGCAATAATGTGTTGTATGACCTTCCAGAAAAAAGAAAACCAAAGCAGCGGGGCCGGAATAAAAAGTATGGTCAGCGTCTAGGCTCGGCTACAGACATGGCAAAAACAGTACAACAAGAGGCTCGGTTTTACAACGTGAATCTCTATGGAAAGCAGCGTGAAGTTAGTGCTTATAGTCGTGTTGTCATGCTGAAAACATTGAAACGGCCCGTTCAGGTTGTCTGGGTGTTTCGTCGCACGCAGTGGATTGCTTTGTTTACTACCGATTTAAATTTATCCATCACACAGATTATCGAGTATTACGGGGCAAGGTGGAAAATCGAATCCGGGTTCAAAGAACTCAAGCAGGACATAGGTAGCCAGAAAAGCCAGTGCCGTAATGCGCAGGCAGTGACCAACCACCTGAACTTCTGTATGATGGCAACAACGTTAACGTGGATTTATGCTGATCGTTTAAAAACCAATCCGGAACGTCGGCACAAAGTAAAGGGGCGGACCAGTTTTGCCTTTTCAGATATCCGGCGTATCATTGCCGAAGCTGCTTTGGACCCGGATTTTGAAAGGGTTTGCCCCAAATACAGCAGCTCCCCTGTAAATTCGGTGGTAACCGTTTTGTTACGCATGGTCGCTTGATGAATTTCTAGGAAACTTCAGGTTTAGATGTGTATCATATTTAGTGATATTATCAGCAAAGGGATAATTTGACTGCTTAATAAACTCAGGAACTATAGTGAACCCTCAACATTTATTGACTTTTTCCGTTGTTGCCCGACTAAAAAGTATTACTTTGACTGCTCAGCACTTGCATATAGGCCAACCAGCGGTATCGGGGCAGCTAAAGCTTTTGCAGACCTTTGTTGGTGAGCCTTTATATGAGCGGAAAGGGCATCAGATTGAGCTAACAGCCGCTGGTGAGGGTTTGTTGAAATATGCAGACAAAATGAATAGGTGCTATAACCAGTCCATTGAATATGTGCGTAATTTGCAAAAAATAAGTACGGGTATTTTACGTATTGGCGCGACTATGACCATTGCCAGTTTTTATCTACCTAAGTTTGTAGTCGAATTACAAACAAACTATGAAGGTGTTCAGGTTTTTATGAAAACGCTGGATACTGCAGGAACCTTAGATAATTTATATAACCTGGATTTAGGTTTTATAGAAGGATCATTACAAGACGTAGATTTATCAAGCAACTATCAGGTTATTCCCTGGCAGCAAGATGAAATAGTACTAGTCATACCTGAAAATCACCTACTTGCCAGAAAATATACTGATTATGTACCTTTAGAAGTTTTTGCCCAGCATCAGGTTATTTGGCGAGAGCAAAGTTCAGGCGGACGGCAGGTTGTTGAAACAGCATTGCTTGAGGCGGGCATTATAGCTCCAGTCAATATCGAGGTAACGGGCGTATCAGCTGTTAAAGAATCTGTAAGAGCAGGGCTAGGCATAGGTTTTTCCTCTTCATTAGCTTTGAAAAATGAAGCGGCAGGGCTGATTTCAAGAAGAATTGGGACTAACCAGGGCCTTACCTGGCAATTGAATATTATCGCACCGAAGTCAGCTCTTCAGTCACGTGCCACGAAAGCTTTTTTAGAATTATGTATGAAAGAAAGTACGCTGTAGTAGCGCCCAGTTTGTCATAAGGATAATAGTTATGGCATAGGTTACTCATGGATTTACTGGTTCAAGCATAGACTATTGCTCCCACAGCACATAAAAAATACATGCCCAATAAATACTTTGTGAATGACATATTTTCTGTATCTGAACCTTAGTTTTTTTACCAGAAATTACCTGTCTAACTAATAGTTTTGGAAATTCAATCAACAAATAGTGCTAATTAATTACTATACCTAATTTTATAGTTGCGGCTAAGCTTAAGAAAAATAATAAGACAAAAATATGCACTATTTTGGAATAACAAAAAAAATTGTTGAACGTCCATTACTGGGAAGAGATGCCGGAGTGCCTGAGCCAAATGCAGTATTAAAACGCATTTATTTGGCTCGTGGTATTAAGTCCGATGTGGATCTACAACGCGGCCTGGCACAGTTGCCTTCCCCCTGGTTATTAACTGGCATGGAAGAAATGGTTATTTACTTAATCAATGCCATTGAGCAGCAAAAGAAAATAGTGATTGTTGCTGATTTTGATGCGGATGGTGCAACTAGCTGTACTGTTGCAATGAAAGGCTTAAAGTTGCTAGGGGCCGATAATGTCGATTTTATTGTTCCCAATCGCTTTGAATATGGTTATGGATTAACACCTGAGATAGTTGAATTAGTAAAAGAAAAACAGGCTGATGTTCTGGTGACTGTGGATAATGGCATTTCTAGCCTGTCAGGTGTGCAAGCAGCAAAGCAAGCAGGAATACAGGTACTGGTTACCGATCATCACTTACCTGGTGACCAATTACCTGATGCCGATGCTATTGTGAACCCTAACCTACCTAATGATGAATTTCCTAGCCGTGCTCTAGCCGGAGTTGGTGTCATGTTTTATGTGTTAATGGCACTGCGTAGTCGTATGCGCGAGCAGGGCTGGTTTATAACGCGAGATATAGCCGAACCCAACCTGGCACAGTTACTGGATCTAGTTGCATTAGGTACCATTGCTGATGTGGTGGCTCTGGATCAGGTTAATCGTATTTTGGTGCATCAAGGCTTATTGCGCATCAGGTCCGGTAAAGGGCATAAGGGGATAAAAGCACTGGTTGAAATAGCCGGGCGAAACCTACACAGCTTAGGCTCTTCTGATTTAGGTTTTGCTATTGGGCCGCGGCTTAATGCGGCAGGGCGTATGGATGATATGAGTGTGGGGATACAATGCCTGTTATCAAATGAAGAAATACTTGCAAAGAAATTAGCGCAACAAATGGATGAGTTAAACAGTGACCGGCGCGAAGTTGAAGGGCAAATGAAGCAGGAGGCTATGAGTCTATTAAAAGATATGAATGTACTGGATGAGCAGCATTTAACAGCAGGAGTCTGTATATACAATGAGGACTGGCATCAAGGTGTGATAGGTATATTAGCCTCACGAATTAAAGATCGCTTAAATCGTCCTGTGATTGCTTTTGCAAATGCAGGGGATGGTGAGGTCAAAGGTTCGGCCCGATCTATCCCTGGAGTACATATCAGAGATGTTCTGAGTGATATTGCCGTTGCACACCCTAAAGTGTTACAAAAATTCGGTGGTCATGCAATGGCTGCTGGGTTAAGCATACAGTTACATGATTATCCGGTATTTATGCTGGCTTTTGATAAAGCAGTAGAGCAGCGCCTGGTTGATGTTGATTTAGATCAAAAAGTTTATACTGATGGTGAGCTCACTGACGCAGAAATGACTATTGGCTTTTGTGAGTTGCTGAAAAATGCTGGTCCATGGGGGCAAGAGTTTCCAGAGCCTTTATTTCATGGAGTGTTTGATGTTGTGCAGTCACGAATTGTAGGCCAGCAGCATTTGAAATTGGTGCTACGCAAGCAAAACGATGAATTGTTAATAGATGCAATCGCTTTTTTTGTCGAGCGTCCTGAGTACTGGTTGGGCATACGCCAGGTAAATATCGCTTATAAATTAGATATCAATGAATATAAGGGTCAACGGAGTATTCAATTTATTATCGATTATATAGAAAAGCTGGCGTAAATCTTAAACTCTGCTCCATCAGGGCTATTTTTTACAGCAAGTAATATCAACAATTAAGTCCAGAGAGAAATTTAAATAAATACCACTAATATGAATAATTCACTTTCTACTGGTAAGCTAAATTTACCTAGTCTTAACCTGACGACCAGATGCATGATCAGTAGTTATCTATGTGCTATTGGCTTGGGAGCATTATTGGCTAGTGCACAAATTTTGGTGACGCATGGGATGGCCGATGAGAAATTTGGTTTATCCGTTGATGATATAGTTTATAGCTATCATGGGAACCCTGAACATAGTTTGATTGAAACCAAGCTAAACGGCTCGATGAGTGATAAAGCGTCTTCAGTTGATAAACTACAAATCATCAAGTGGGTACGAGCAGGAGCACCAAAAGAACAATGGGATGATCAAATCAAAACAGTATTCATGAAAAACTGTGTGTCATGTCATAGTGTTATTCTTGGGCTGCCGGATTTCACCCAGTATGAAGAGGTTTTGAGTGTTTCTCAGCCTAGTGGCGGCGCATCGGCTACAACTTTAACGCGTTCTTCGCATATTCATATTTTCGCCATTTCATTTATTTTCTTATTTAATGGTTTGATTTTCAGTCTGTCAGTGGGGGTTAGGACATGGGTTAAAATCTCTATTATCTGTCTGCCTTTCTGGTTCCTGATCATTGATGTGTTTTCCTGGTGGCTAACTAAAATTACCCCGGAATTTGCCTGGTTAACAATTATCTCTGGTGTTGGGTATAGCATTTGCTCGGCCATCACCTGGTTTGTATCCATGTATCAGATGTGGGTACTGCCACGCAAGGGTCACTTGTACCAAGTAAATACATGGCTGGACTAGAGTCACTCAGTTTCATATAGATGGGTACTATAAAATGGACTTTAGAGAGGTGGAAATAAATACTTGTCCAATTTTTAAAGCTGAGGGAAATGGAAAAATTAAATCATCCAAAATTAGACGACTAATTCAACGCGGAACAAGCTTTGTGTAGGGTATGCATCGCATACCTATAGGCTTTCAGATAAATAATTTCCATACATTCTGGGCAGTCAGAAATGCTCGGAAGCGGGATCTTTAGTCCCGCATGCTTGGACGGGACTAAAGATCCCACTTCCGAATATTGTTTGAAAATTTCAGAGAAACTATAGCAGCTCTGAAAGGTACGCGATGGGCACCCTACCGCAATATTTCCTGTTAAGTGGGTAGTCGAAATTATCCACAAAGATTATTGAATCTAGCTTATTAACGTTTAAAAATTGGACGGTTATTTATTTCCGTCTCCCTGTGTGTACACAAATATAACTCAGGCAACTATCTGGGGAGCTGGTCTTTAGCCTGCATTGCGAGTACATAAGCAGCCTAAAGGACTGTGCTCCATTATATCTGTTAATATTGTTAGGCTAGTTTCAATGAAAATTTTGGATGATTATATTTTCCATCTCCCTTAGTCTAAAATTTTTCATGATTTACTTAGGTGGTTTCTGTCAAAGAATAGTCCAGCTTACTTGTCTTTTTGCCTTTCTTCGGCGTTGCGATTACAGTTACATAGCACAAAATGCGCCTGTAATCGCGCCCCCGTATCAAGTACGGGGGCAGGCTTTGAAGATGAACAAAAATTCTGCGTAATCTGGACTATTCTTTTTCGATAATCACCTTAGTAAAGCAGGTGTAAATATCTTGGGTGGCCTGGCTTTATAGGAAATTTTTGTTGATTCACCCAGTTCAGCCCACCCGAAATATTAACTAAACTAAAACGCGTTCAATACCACCCTTTGATGCCTGTTTGATATAATCCTGCATCCAGTCTTCGCCGATAATGTTTTTAGCAATTTCTACCACAATATAGTCGGCATCCAGTTGCTCATTACCATCATCAAAACGTTGTAAGCCTTGCATACACGATGGACATGAAGTCAGCATTTTAATCGGGCCATCATTGCCATTGGCTCGCAGCGTGGCCTTATCATTTTCGAGCTCTTCGGCTTTACGGTAACGTACCTGCGTAGAAACATCGGGTCGCCCCACAGCTAAAGTGCCAGACTCACCACAACAACGATCAGATTTATGTACATCTGTTCCCATTAAGGAGTTAACTGTTTTCATCGGGTCCTGTTGTTTAAGTGGCGTATGACAGGGGTCATGGTACATATACTGGGTGCCGCTAAGACCTTCCAGTTTGACACCTTTTTCCAATAGGTACTCATGAATATCGATCATGCGACACCCCGGAAAAATCTTATCAAACTCATAGTCTTCTAGCTGATCCATACAGGTTCCGCAGCTTACTACGACGGTTTTAATATCCAGATAATTTAAGGTATTGGCAACGCGATGAAACAGAATACGATTATCGGTAGTAATTTCCTGTGCCTTTTCAAACTGCCCTGCAGCACGTTGTGGAAAGCCACAGCATAAATAGCCAGGTGGCAATACAGTTTGTACGCCTACTTGATACAGCATCGCCTGAGTTGCCAGGCCAACTTGAGAGAATAAACGCTCAGAACCACAACCCGGAAAATAAAAAACTGCCTCGCTATCGGTGCGTGTTTTCAAAGGGTCACGAATAATAGGAACAATATCGTTACTTTCTATCCCTAGCAATGCTCTTGCGGTTTTATTAGGTAATTTACCTGGCATTTTACGGTTAGTAAAATGCACCACATATTCTTGCATCTTAGGCTTACCTGTTGATGGTGGTGGCTGGTTAAGCTGTTTTTTCCCCCATGGGCGAAGAAAAAAGTTACCTATGCGCTGGCCTTTATAAGACCATTCGATCAGTACTTTGCGCATCATCTTGACGCTAGTTGGGTGATCAGTAGATAAAAATGCTATCGCAGCAGATTTTATCGGGTTAAAGCTCTGCTTGCCCATTTTGTTTAACAGGTTACGCATATTCATCGATACATCGCCAAAATCAATATCGACAGGGCAGGGGTTATAACACTTGTGGCACACGGTACAATGATCTGCAACGTCCTCAAATTCTTTCCAATGATTGATTGAAATACCGCGACGGGTCTGTTCTTCGTATAGAAATGCTTCAATCAATAAAGAGGTAGCCAGAATTTTATCACGTGGCGAATACAATAAATTAGCACGCGGCACATGGGTAGAGCAGACCGGTTTACATTTACCACAACGTAAACAATCTTTGATCGAATCAGAAATACTTCCGATCTCGCTTTGTTGCATGATCAAAGATTCATAGCCCATTAAGCTAAACGAGGTGGTATAGGCAGCCCGTAAATCAGCTCCAGGCATTAATTTTCCACGATTGAAGTGGCCATCTGGATCAATGCGTTGCTTATAGTCATGAAAAGCAGCAAGTTCTTGCTCGCTAAGAAATTCGTATTTGGTAATTCCGATACCATGCTCACCAGAAATAACGCCGTCTAATGAACGTGCTAGTTCCATAATGCGTGCTACTGCAGTATTTGCTTCCTGTAGCATGGTGTAGTTTTCAGAATTAACCGGTAAATTGGTATGTACATTACCATCGCCAGCGTGCATATGTAGCGCGACAAATACCCGGCCACTCAAGACATCTTTATGGGTCATCTCGATGCGTTCGATAATCAGCCGGAAATTATCACCTTCAAAAATTTCCTCTAAATTTGGCAATATTTCCTGTTTCCAGGAGACCCGTAGTGAGTGATCCTGTAATCGATGAAACAGTGTTGGAATATCAGTACGATTGGTGAATTCACTAACGCTGATATTGTAGTCAGGAAATAGTTTTTCCGTTTGAGCCAGGTCTAAATCAAGGTTGTCATAAATCCATTGCCAGCGTTGGCGCACGCTTTCGATTTCTGCCAGTGCTAATTCACGTCGGCTGCCAATTAACTCTTCTTTATTGATGCTATCTTCATAAGTACGCAGGGGTAACTCACCCAGTAGAAAATCACTGAGTGCAGCACATAAGCGTAATTTATTAGCTAAAGATAATTCAATATTGATACGTTCAATACCATCACAATAATCACCCATGCGCGGTAAAGGAATGACCACATCTTCATTAATCTTAAATGCATTCGTGTGTTTGGCAATCGCAGCTGTACGTGCCCGGTCTAGCCAGAAAGTTTTACGTGCTTCTGGGCTAACCGCGATAAAACCTTCAGCTCCACGGGCATTACAGATGCGCACGACTTCAGAAACGGCTAAGGCAACCTGTTTTTCATCATCACCGACAATATCGCCGATTAAAACCATTTTGGGGTGACCCTGGTGTTTAGCTTTGCTGGCATAGCCAACCGCTTTAACATATCGATCATCAAGATGTTCAAGGCCCGCTAATAATACTCGTTGCTTACCGTTTTTCGGTAGGGCTGCTATATAATCACGAATCTCTACAATAGCAGGCACTGCTTCACGAACTTGCCCGTAAAACTCTAGGCAGATAGTGCGTGTATGTGCTGGCATCTTGTGTAAAATCCAGCGGGCTGAGGTAATAATGCCGTCACAGCCTTCTTTCTGTATGCCTGGTAATCCACCTAGAAATTTATCGGTAACATCTTTACCTAGTTCACCTTTGCGGAATTGTGTACCGGGGATAGTTAACTGTTCTTCGGAGAGTAAATTTTTTCCGCTGGCATCGAAATGCTTAAGAGCAAAGATAACCTGATCCTGCTCATGTATCTTGCCTAGATTATGTTGCTGACGTTCGACTTCCAGCCAGTTGCCATCAGGTGTCACCATACGCCAGGAAACCAGATTATCCAGTGCGGTTCCCCACAAGACAGCTTTTTTGCCACCGGCATTCATGGCCACATTACCTCCGATACAAGATGCATCGGCAGAGGTTGGGTCGCAGGCAAATACTAGCCCGGCATTGTCGGCAACATCCATGACGCGACGGGTGACCACGCCAGAGCCAGTGTATACGGTAGCATAAGTTTGTTCGATACCTGCTAACTGGCTGTCTAATTCTACCTTACCTATGGCTAATAGTTTTTCGGTATTAATGACGGCAGAATAGGGCGTTAGTGGTACGGCACCACCGGTGTAACCGGTACCACCGCCACGAGGAATGATTGTTAAACCTAGTTTAATACAATCTCTAACCATGTGTCCCACTTCATCTTCGTTGCGTGGGTATAGTACGACAAAGGGATATTCAACACGCCAGTCAGTGGCATCAGTAACGTGGGCGACGCGGGCGTAACCATCGAAGCGGATATTATCTTTGCGGGTATGTTTAGATAATAAAGTCAGAGATTTTTTGCGTAACTTTTCAGTGTCTTTGAAGTGCGCTTCAAAGGTATTAACTGCTTGATGAGTCGCTTCAATAAGCTGTGCTACTCGTTTAGATCGATCGGGCCCCTCTGCTTCATATTCAACGCGGCGTTTTTCCATTTGTGACAATCTATGACGCAATGCATCAAGTAGAGATTTACGCCGTTTGCGGTTGTTGAGTAGGTCGTCCTCAAGGTATGGGTTACGCTGTACTGCCCAGATATCACCGAGTACTTCAAAAAGCATCTGCGAAGAGCGCCCCGTGACTCGTTCTTCACGTAGCGAATTTAGAACTTGCCAGTTTTCCTCACCGAGTAAGCGGGTAACGATTTCACGGTCGGAAAAAGAAGTGTAGTTATAAGGGATTTCACGTAAACGCACTGGTGACGTTTCGGAAGGTAATAGGGGGGATTTTGTATCCACAGGCATGCTATGTAATGGCGTGGTGAAAAAAGCTTATTTTAGCATTTTCATGGACTAGTCGTAAACATTGATCTCATTGAGTAGAATTGGATAGAGGGGTATTTAACATTGTGATAATTAAGGTATTTATCGCTCAAAATCCCTCTATTTTTTTGCATAGAGATGAATATGTAGCCAGTAGATAGGCTGCAAGTGCATGTAATAATTGTGACTAGTTATTTTTTAGCTATAAGCTATTATATTAGAACGCAGGATAATTTTTAAGGAGCTTATAAATATGTCTCGGCAGCGATTTTTAATTATAGGTGGTGTAGCTGGAGGTGCGACTTGCGCCGTTCGAATTCGGCGCTTGTATGAGCACTGCGAGATTATTATTTTTGAAATGGGATCTTATGTTTCTTTTGCGAACTGTGGTTTGCCTTACTTTATTGGTGATGTCATTGTAGATGAGGAAAAATTACTGGTTGCTACGCCTGCCTTATTTGAAAACCGCTTTAATATTCGTGTCTGTACAGATACCCAGGTTTTATCTATAGATAAAGAAAATCAAAAAATTACCGTACTAGATCTGGCTAGCAAAGTAGAACGTGTCGAGAATTATGATGCACTGGTTTTATCGACGGGTTCACAATCGGTTTGGCCGAATATTGATGGACTTGATTTACCGGGTGTACATGTCTTAAGAACCATTCCTGATAGCCGAAAGATTAAAGCTCAGTTAGATAATATCCATCGTGCACTGGTGATGGGTGCAGGCTATTTGGGACTGGAATTAGCTGAAAATCTGTATAAAAGAGATATACAGGTGACTGTATTACAGTCTTCAGACCAGGTTATGCCTACTCTGGATAAAGAGATGGCGACTTTTGTTGCTAATCATTTGAAAAAGCATGGACTAGAATTAAAGTTAAGTTGTAAAGCAACAGCTATCACCCAAACGTCAGATCATTCCTTACTGGTTTCACTGGATTCAGGTGAGCAAGTAACGGTGGATGCGGTGATGATTTCAGTAGGGGTAAAGCCACGTGCAGAACTGGCCATACAAGCTGGCTTAGAAATTGGCGAGCTTGGTGGTATACGGGTGAATGAATATTTGCAAACTAGTGACCCAAATATCTGGGCTGTGGGTGATGTGGTTGAGGTGAAGAATGTGATCACTAATGAATGGCAGCTATTTCCATTGGCGGGTCCTGCTAATAAACAGGGCCGCCTGGCAGCGACAGATATTGTTAGAAAAAAATTAACCACTATTCCTGCAGTGCCATACCGAGGTGTACAGGGAACAACGGTCTGCGGACTTTTTGGATTAACGGTTGCTACAACCGGAGTTAATGAAAAAATGTTACAACATTGTAGCGATATTGAGTATGAAAAAGTGTACTTACACCCCAGTAATCATGTGGGCTATTATCCGGGGGCAAAGCCGATTCATATCAAATTACTTTATGATGCTCATTGTGTATTTCAGCTACTCAATAATTGGGAAACTTCAGCTGCTAATAAACAGGGCCGCCTGGCAGCGACAGATATTGTTAGAAAAAAATTAACCACTATTCCTGCAGTGCCATACCGAGGTGTACAGGGAACAACGGTCTGCGGACTTTTTGGATTAACGGTTGCTACAACCGGAGTTAATGAAAAAATGTTACAACATTGTAGCGATATTGAGTATGAAAAAGTGTACTTACACCCCAGTAATCATGTGGGCTATTATCCGGGGGCAAAGCCGATTCATATCAAATTACTTTATGATGCGCGCGATGGTAAGGTACTTGGTGCACAAGCTTTAGGTGAATCAGGCGTAGCAAGAAGAATTGATGTGCTTGTCTCTTTTATACAGATGGGAGGTACTGTTTATGATCTGGAAGAGGCAGAGCTTTGTTATGCGCCACAATTCGGAGCGACCAAGGACTCGGTTAATCTGGCCGGTATGATTGCGGCAAATCATTTGCGTGGTAATCACCCTCTCGCCAAATGGGAAGATCTGGTTGATGCACATACTCAAGTCACTGAGGGACATGATGATGTTGACCAGGTGTTGGCATTTATTATGGATGATCCTTATGCTCAGGCACAGATTGTCGACGTGCGTACCGTGGCAGAATTTGAGCGTAAACATATTCCGCAAGCTATCAACCTTCCGCTGGATTCTTTACGTGATCATTTACATGAATTGTCTCAGGAACGTGAAATTTGGTTGGTCTGTGGTGTTGGGCAAAGAGCTTATAATGCAACACGTATTTTACAGCAGCATGGTTTTCGCGTACGTAACCTTTCTGGAGGAATGCAAACCTATGCATCTTTTGAAGAATAGCGTTACACTTATTTTACCAAATGCGAACAAAGAATTATTAATATGATCCAGACTCAAGAATTCAGTCAGTTTATTATTGCGCATCAGTTACAGCGACGTATCAGAATTATTGTTCCGAGTTTATTTCGCAATAAGGAACGTGCCACTATTTTGCAGATTCTGCTATTGAAAAGAGCTGCAATCGAAGAGGTGCGCTGTGTCTGGCAAATTAATTCCATTACCATTCATTTCGACCCGGAACAATTTCCCAAACAAAACCTGTTAAAACTTTTAGAGGCAGTATTAGTCAACTTTGCTCAGAAACCACACGCTAGTCTAAGCAAAATTTCTGAACAACAACAGCACAGAGAAGGGCCTAAACAGGATATTGTTTTTGGAATCGGTGGAATGAGTTGTGCTTCCTGTGCCTTGTTTCTAGAAATGGTCTTATCCAGACATGCCGATAATCTGCATGTCAGTATTAATTATATTTCCGAGACGGGAAATGTCAGCGGCTACCTGAGTAAGGAAGAAGTTTTTAAAATTGTTGAAGATAATGGTTATCAGGCTTATTCAATAGATACCCTGGCAGAACGTAAATTATTACTGGAATCTGGGCACAAGCATTTACTAAGGAATAAGCACGAAACAACTTCCCGATATTAATTATTCTTGAGGAATTGCACGGTAATTCCATTTTGGTAAATGTGTATCAAATACAATCGGCATTATTTCTTTGAAGTCAGCGGCATATTTTCGTCCTGTCTCGTATATTTTGTCGAGTATGTGAACAATTGTTGTTAGTCCTTTTGACGTTGATGTTCTAGAAATCAATGTTTTAACTGTTTCAACCGAGTCAAATACAACACCTTCACAAGCACGAGTCACATGAGGAAAAAAACGATGTTCAATGGGATTATACTTGGAGGTATAAGGAGGATAGTGGGCAATCCTAATTTCCAATCCAAGTGCATTCGCAGTCTTTTGTAAATCTTCTTTAAAAATGTAGTGCCGTGAGCTGTTACTCCCTCCACCATCGCAAAGGATCAACAATGATTTTGCTTTAGGATAATGAATAATACCCTCGTTTACCCACCATTGAAATAAGCTATCACAGGCAAATTCACTGGTATCATGACTCGTTCCAAGCGTGATATATCCTGTGTTTCGTTTGAGGTCATAAAACCCATGAGGAATAACACTGCCTGTTGCAGAGCTAGGGAAATCATGATCATTCGTTTGAATGGCTGCTTGTGTATAGAGCGATCCATTACGATAAAAAGTACCCAATAACTCTTTCTTTTTGGTATCCATACTAATAACAGGGTTTCCCGCATCCAGGTAGTCCTGCTTCAATTGGGTAATATTTTCAAATTGAGCATTGCGGTCAGGATGACCACCCATCGTAATGTTTTTCTGGGCTTTGCGCTTAACATATTCATGTTTTTTTAATAAATATCGAACGATATTACGACTGACAGAATAACCCTTTTTTAATAATTCACTGACGATTTCACGCGGCTTTAGATAAGTCCACCTAATAGATGAATTCATTGGATTGCCTGCTGTATGCTGTTGAAGAATATCTAAAAAGTCTTGATCTATTCCACTGTATTCAGGGGTAGAGGTCTTTTTTTTCGACCGCCTCCAGGTTGTCTGATTCCTGTTATATCCAGTTCTAATTCGGTGAGTTCTTTTTTTCCTTGGCGGATAGTTTTTGGGTCACACTCTAATAAAGCTGAAATATAGTTAACGCCACCATGAGATAATTTTTCACTTTCAATGGCGGCATACCGTCGCTTATTTTTTTCACAAAGTGAGTCATAAAATTTCTTCATCGACTTTTCGATATTTTTTTTATAAGGAAATGACATAAGACAACCACTGAGTAATAAATTAAGATAACCTTAATTTAGGGGAGATATTTCATTATTCAAGCTTGGCTGCTTCAGGAAGTTATTTCGTGCACATTCCTAAGCACGAAAAAACGCTTGATTATGATAAGTTTGCTGGATATTCCGGTTATGTTTGCTGGCTTGTTTTTCAAAACTAGCTGGCGTATCAGGCTAGCTCAGGCAGTATTTAGTTTTCCCGTGGTATTTTTTGGGGGGGGGGCGGGGAAATCTTTAAAAAATCCTGGCGGCAGGCGCAACAGGGAACCATGAATATGGACACCCTGATAGCTATCGGTGCAGGCTCAGCATATATCGGGAGCCTTCTCTCTATATTTGATGTGCGTAGACATGCCTATTTTGATGCTGCAACAGCGATTATTGGATTTGTACAATTAGGGCGTTACCTGGAAGAATTGGCCAAAAGCAAAATGGTTCATGAGGTTGAGGATCTGGTAAATATGCAAGCTCAGAATGCAAGCTTGCTTCAGGGTGACAATGAGAGCTTAGTCAGCATCGATAAAATACAGATTGGGGATGTTCTGTTAATTCGGCCGGGAGAGCGGATTCCAGTTGATGGTATTGTATTAAGTGGACTTTCCAGCGTGAATGAGTCGATGGTGACGGGATCTAATACTCCCTGCATTAAAGAAAAAGGACATAAACTGTTCGATGGTGGTATCAATGGTAGTGGTGTCTTGCACATGCAGGCAACGGCTATAGGTAAAGATACGGTACTTGCCGGTTTAGTGCATATGATCGATCAAACACAGAGTTCGAAGTTACAGATACAAAAAACAGTGGATATTTTTTCCGCCCGTCTGACACCGGCAATTATGTTTTTATCTGCACTGACATTTGGTGGCTGGGTCGTTAGAGGAGAACAAGTCGCTCATGCATTTGCCAATGCAATTTCTGTGTTGTTAATTTCTTGCCCTTGCGCATTGGGACTGGCAACACCGGCTGCGACTAGTGTTAGTTCAGGTCAGGCTGCCAAGCGCAAGGTCTATATCCGCAATGGTAACGCGCTGGAGCAAATGGCAACAATAGATACGATTATTTTTGATAAAACAGGAACATTGACGGATGGGCATGCCAAAGTAGCCAGTTTTCTGAATATATCAGGCCTGGATGATGATTATATTGTGCAACTTGCGGCTTCCGTTGAACATAACTCGGAACATTTATTAGGTAAAGCGATTGTTGAATATGCACGAAGTCTGGAACTAGTCATTTTGCCGACCGCTAAATTTCATTCAATCCCAGATCAGGGAGTGCGGGCTGAAGTCGATACGCTTGAAGTTTTGCTGGGTAATGAAAGCTGGCTGGAGCAACAGGATATTGATGTGGCAGTGATACAAGATACGGCTAAACAATGGGCTAAGTTAGGCGATACGTTGATATATCTGGTTATAGACAATAAATTGGCTGCACTATTTTCTTTGCGTGATCATATACGCAAAGGAGCCAGAGAATTGATGGACTACTTGCATAGTCAAGGGATTGAAACTTTGATGGCAACGAGTGATACCAAAGCATCGGCACTACCTATCGCTGATCTTGCTGGCATTGATTCAGTGACGGCAAATGCGAGTCCGGCAAGAAAAATAAAATTTATTCGCGATTTGCAAACCAAAGGTAGAGTGGTTGCCATGATAGGCGATGGTATTAATGATGCTCCAGTCCTGGCAGCAGCGAATGTTAGTCTAGTTGTTGGTAATGCAGTGGGTATAGCAGTTGAAACAGCCGATTATATTCTGGTTGATAGTGATATCAGAAAGGTAGCAGAAGTACTGGATATTAGTAAGCAAACATTAAGCGTCTTTCGCTGAAAATCCTGGAAACGGAGCTTAAGCGAAGTGAAGATTTTTAGTCCGTGATAGCGATAGGGCCGGGTGTTTTCTCGAAGCGTCTTTTTGCGTAGAGAAAATACAAGGCATTCCGACATCGCGT
>NZ_BDMN01000118.1 GCF_002189065.1 Bathymodiolus platifrons methanotrophic gill symbiont | reverse complement strand
CCCAATAATTATTTATGGTAAAATTGAAACTATGCTACAACTATATGAAAAAAATAGTCTTTTCATTCGTTTCAAATGCTATTGCCTAAGGGGAATTAAGTAGGGGTTTGCTATAAACATGGCAAAACCACCTAAAATAAACCTCGATACACCAGCATTGTGTATTTCAGCTACTCAATAATTGGGAAACTTCAGTTCAAGAAGTAATATTTGGATTAATAAACGCTAAAATGTGACAGAAAACACCAGGTTAATCTATGACCTTCAAAAGGATAAATGATAATCGCAGTCAGATTTCGTTCTTAGTCATTTTGTGAGAGTCAATTGGACGTTCAAAAATTACTTTTGTATTAGCCATACTGGCAGGTTAAGTCGTAGTCAGTACGGTTAAGTGAATTGAATTGAGTGAAAATGTATTTATTACCATGATTCATATAAGGTATCTGGTGTTAAAATTTGCTAGGTTAACTGTATGTATATTCTTCATCATAAAATCGGTAAGCTATTAGGTTAAATAAACTGTTCATAACCACTTTCCCTAGAAAGGAATCTCAATGTCGCCCGAAGCTAAAGCTAGACAAGAAATAGACAAAAAGCTTGAGCAAGCAGGTTGGCAAATACAAGACTGGAAAGATGTCAATCTTGGTGCTGCCCTAGAGATTGCCGTGCGTGAACACCCAACAGATACCGGGCCTGCCGATTACATCCTTTATGTTAGCCGCATTGCAGTAGGTGTTATCGAAGCTAAAAAAGACCAAACCATACTTACACCAGTAGAAGAGCAAACCCAGCGCTATGCCTCCAGCAAACTTAAATGGCATAAAGAAAAAATACCGCTAGCCTTTTTATTCGAAGCCACTGGCCAAGTAATACACTTTACTGATATTAGAGATCCCTCGCCCCGCTCCAGAGAAGTTTTCCATTTTTTTAAGCCCGAAATGCTGCAACAATGGTACGGCCAGCCCGACACTCTGCGCCATAGGTTAGCTAATAACATGCCTGAATTGCCCGTAGCTAATCTACGGGCTTGTCAAATCAGTGCCATTACTGGGCTAGAACAACACTCCCTGGCTAAAAACCTGCCTCGCTCATTAATTCATATGGCAACGGGCGCAGGTAAAACCTTTACTGCTATTAATGCTGTGTATCGTTTGCTTAATTATGCAGGGGCGAAACGTATACTTTTTCTGGTAGATACACGCAATTTAGGCAAACAGGCACAGCAAGAATTTCATGCTTTTAAACTCGCAGGTAAAGAAACCTTTTTTCATGAAAACCATATCGTCCAACGCTTAACGAGCAATACCATTGATAGTGCGGCAGAAGTTTGTATTTGTACTATTCAACGCATGTATTCCATTTTAACTGGACATGAAATTGATGAAAGTGCCGAAGATATATCGTTATTTGAAACAAGGCAACTGCAAAAACAAACCAAACAGGTGCGCTACAACCCTGCCGTCCCCATAGAAAGCTTTGACTTTATTATTGTTGATGAATGCCACCGCTCTATCTATAACCTATGGAAGCAAGTATTAGATTATTTTGATGCTTTTTTAATTGGCTTAACCGCAACTCCCGATAAACGGACTTATGGCTTTTTTAATGAAAATGTAGTCGCAGAATACAGCTATGAAGAATCCGTGCTTGACGGGGTTAATGTCGGCTACGATGTTTACGAAATAGAAACTGAAATCACTAAGGCAGGGGCAGAATTAAAAGCCAAAGAATGGGTAGATCATCGTGATAAACTCACCCGTAAAAAACGTTGGGATCAGACAGAAGAGGAAAACGTATATACAGGCAAAGAATTAGATAGGTCGGTAGTTAATCCTAGTCAAATTAGGCAAGTGATTAAAGCAATGAAATTAGCGGTAGAAACTAAAATATTTCCCAGCCGTAAAGAAGTGCCTAAAACACTCATTTTTGCTAAAACAGACAGCCATGCCGATGATATTATTCAAATGGTGCGCGAAGTCTATGCTGAAGGTAATGCCTTCTGTAAAAAAGTCACTTATAACGCCAAAGATCCCGATGCGGTATTGACTGACTTCCGTAACGAATATAATCCACGTATTGCCGTCACCGTTAATATGATCGCCACAGGCACTGATGTAAAACCACTGGAAATTCTGCTGTTTATGCGTGATGTACGCTCCAAAGGCTATTACGAACAAATGAAAGGCCGAGGTGTACGCAGTTTGGGATATGAAGAGCTCCATCGAGTCAGCCAAAGTGCCAGCAATGCCAAAGACCGCTTTGTATTAATTGATGCGGTAGGAGTAGAAAAATCACTAAAAACAGAAAGTCGACCTTTAGAACGTAACTCAAACCTTTCGCTTAAAGACTTACTGCAAGGTGTTGCCTTAGGGCATAGAGATAATGACACCGTACAAAGTCTGGCTAATCGTTTAATTAGGCTCAGCAAACAAATTGATAAAAAAATACAGCATAAAATTGAGCAAAGTGCAGGGCAGACATTGCCCCAACTAGCCAAAACAGGATATTTTATCCTGTATCGATGGCAAAGTGACATATCGTTATCAGGACAGCAAAACCAAACGCTATCAAACCAAAACAGTGCCGGGAGCTGATTTTTTATGGCTGGTGCTGCAGCATGTTTTACCCAAAGGCTTTCGCCGTGCGCGGAACTTCGTAAGCGTCGCTTCTTCCCACCTAGACAAGCTACGCCACTTACTTTAAAGGCTTGATTTTTTCAGTCAGGTTCCAGGGTAAAAACTGATCCAATGCCTCTGGCTTATAGTGCCTACCAAGCTTGGGTCGTGCGGTGAGTAAATACTTTAAGTAATCAAAAGGCTCTAGGTTATTGGCTACCGCTGTCTGCACAAGACTGTAAAGT
The DNA here is from genome assembly GCF_002189065.1 of Bathymodiolus platifrons methanotrophic gill symbiont. Taxonomy (GTDB): domain Bacteria; phylum Pseudomonadota; class Gammaproteobacteria; order Methylococcales; family Methylomonadaceae; genus Methyloprofundus. The sequence goes on along the minus strand of NZ_BDMN01000118.1, from coordinate 134 downwards.
AGTGCGCTGGCATTAGCGCCGCGTGGAGTTTGATTAAATAACCAGTTTTTACGGCCAATCACAAACGGCTTGATATGACGTTCCGCTGCATTATTATCAATTTGTATATTACCATCATCAATATAGTGCGATCG
>NZ_BDMN01000117.1 GCF_002189065.1 Bathymodiolus platifrons methanotrophic gill symbiont | reverse complement strand
ACATATCGTTATCAGGACAGCAAAACCAAACGCTATCAAACCAAAACAGTGCCGGGAGCTGATTTTTTATGGCTGGTGCTGCAGCATGTTTTACCCAAAGGCTTTCGCCGTGCGCGGAACTTCGGTTTTTTACACCCTAATAGCAAGCGGGTGATTAAGCTGATTCACATCCTGCTAAAGTTTGATCCGGCGAAGATATTACGCACACTGAAGCCACGCCCGAAATTTAGTTGTAAATGCTGTGGTGGTGCAATGATCGTAGGGCGTAGGCGAATACCGAGAGTGGAGATAATGTCTCAGCCTGTGCCGACTAAAATGCTGGAACCACGAACGGTTATGTAAATTCACACACCTTCACCCAAGCAAGCAGGATAAGACCCTGAGGGAGTTGCTTGGGCTAAAATCGGGGGTTTAGGCTAAAAAATTGCTCCGAGACTTGTTGTTGTAAGTTGTCTGCAATAGGCAACTTACAATGTTCAGTTAAGATTTAAAAATAGAGCTCTGATTAATCAATCGGGCTAATCAGCAAAAAGCTATTTTCATATAGCGTAGTAACAAAATCTCTACTATCCCCCCGGGCTTGTCCAACAAACGGTTCAGATTGTGGCTCGCTTCGCGATCACAATCTAACCTTGTTCGTTAGAAAATTTAACGCTTTTCCATATGTAACTTCAATTCTTTAGGTAGGGTAAAGACCACTTTTTCTTCTATGCCCTTAATCTCTGTCGCTGTTTCACCACCCCAGTCTTGTAGTTGCTTTATCACTTCCTGAACAAGTACTTCGGGCGCAGATGCGCCAGCTGTTACGCCGACAACATCGACATTAGTGAACCAGTCCTGGTGCATGTCAGCTGCGGTATCGATAAGGTGGGCCGGTTTCCCCAGTTGCTCGGCAATTTCCCTTAAGCGGTTGGAATTAGAGCTATTAGTTGAGCCTACAACCAGAATAATGTCTGCGTTTTCTGCAAGGTCGTGTACCGCATCCTGGCGGTTTTGTGTGGCGTAGCAAATATCGTCTTTCTTTTGTTCCAGAATATGCGGAAAATGTTCGTGTAGTGCATCAACCATCACGCTAGTATCAGTCATTGATAGCGTAGTTTGCGTGACATAGGCCAGATTTTCGGGGTTATTAACTTTGACGGTTCTTACGTCCTCTGGTGTTTCAACTAGGTAGATAGCGCCGTTTTCAGTGCATTTTTCGTACTGCCCCATGGTGCCTTCGACTTCGGGGTGGCCTTCGTGTCCGATAAGAAATACTTCTCTATCAGCTTTTGCGTGTTTAGCGACCTGGATATGAACTTTTGTAACTAAAGGGCAGGTAGCGTCGAAGACTGTTAAATTTCTTTCGACAGCTTCTTTTTGTACTTTTTTGGATACACCGTGAGCGCTAAAAATAAGATAAGAGCCTTCTGGGACATCACTTAATTCTTCAATGAAAATTGCTCCTTTTTCTCTAAGGCCATCAACGACCGTACGGTTGTGTACTACTTCGTGACGGACATAAATAGGTGCGCCAAAGGCCTCGATAGCGCGGTCAACAATCTCAATTGCGCGGTCTACACCAGCACAAAAGCCTCTAGGGTTAGCAAGTTCAATTTTCATGGTCTTTTAAGTAATGGGTTTTGAGAAACGATAATGCCGTCATTATCTGCATAGAGATAATGATCAGATTTAAAATGTATACCGGCAAACATACAGGTGCTATTTAACTCTCCAGTGCCTTTTTCATGACTTTTTAAGGGGTGAGTGTGTAATGCGCGTATACCGATGGGAAGCTTGTTAATTGCATCGGAGTCACGTATGCAACCGTATATGATAATACCCCGGCAACCGTTTTTGCAAGCAGTGCTTGCCAGGTTTTGGCCGAGTAATGCGCAACGATGTGAGCCTCCGCCGTCAATCACTAAAATGCGCTCGCTAACTTTTTGTTCTAATAGTTGTCGTATTAATACATTGTCTTCAAAAACTTTAACGGTAGTGATTTGTCCTGAAAAGCAGTGTTTTTTGCCAAAAGTTTTGAAAATAGGTTCGGCTATTTGAAAGCCAGTATCAGATGAGTGGCTGTCACAAATGTCTGCAGTTGTGAATGTCATGGAGTGAGTATGCGATGGTAAGGTATGAGTTTAACGTCTACGCCTGTGTATATGTAAGTACCCAAGGTAAATTAATTTAACTAAAATAAGGCATCAATGTAGAGCGGACTTTAGTCCGCTAATGTAGGAAACTGATATATTAGCGGACTAAAGTCCGCTCTACGTGCCTATTAACATTACCAAGACGATTCTAAAAAGGTTAAATCAATTTTGCCTAGATACTTATATGGTACCTATTCTGTATCAGAGGTCTTAGCTTTACAGGTTGATATGCCTAAAGGCAGATAAGCAGGGCACCAGTTAATCAGGGCTGTTGCCAAAGGGATAATGCCAACGGCTCCCCACCAGGATTTAAAAAAAGCCCCAGCTGCAATGATGATTATACCTGCGGCTATTCTAAGTTTTTTATCGAGTCCACCCACATTAGCTTTCATAATTTTTGCCTCGTTATTTAATGTATCGGGCTAATAAGCCCAGGTTGTTTTCAAAGGCGGGGATGGGGATTTTAACTTCATAACCACCGCCTGATGCTTCCTGTATTTCATGTCCATGCAGGTCTTCCATGCTTTTTACGATAATATCATGATTTCCTTCCGGATGTATAAACTCAAGCTTATCTCCAACTGCGAACTTATTCTTTACCAGGATTTCCGCCAGTCCAGTATTTTTATCATAGGCTCTGATTTCACCACAAAATTGTTGCTGGTGGCTTTTTGAATAGCCAGTGAGGTAGTTTTGATGTTCGTGAGTGTGATGGCGTTGATAAAAACCATCAGTATAGCCACGGTTAGCCAGATTCTCTAATACCCCAATTAGTTCGGGCTGAAAATCTCTGCCTGCTACTGCATCATCAATTGCCTGCTTGTAAGTCTGTGCAGTTCTGGCTACATAATAATGAGATTTAGTTCGCCCCTCAATTTTTAAACTATCGACACCAATTTCTACCAGTCGGTGTATATGTTCGATAGCACGCAAATCTTTGGAATTCATGATATAGGTACCATGCTCATCTTCCATGACAGGTAAAAGCTCACCAGGGCGGCCTTCTTCTTCAAGAAAATAGACTTCATCGGCAAGCGGGTGACGTTCAGCGCCTCCACAGTTTGCAGTGCTGGAGTTGAGGTCATCGAGCGATAGTGAACCGCCATCAAGAACAAAATCACCTTCTGCATTTTCGTGGGCTGGCTTTGTGTCATATTTCCAGCGGCATGAGTTAGTGCAAGTGCCTTGGTTAGGGTCGCGATGATTGAAATATCCTGATAATAAGCAGCGCCCGGAATAGGCGATACAAAGAGCGCCATGGACGAAAACTTCTAATTCCATATCGGGGCATTCCTGACGAATTTCTGCAATTTCATCAAGTGATAGTTCACGCGATAAGATAATGCGCTCTACGCCCATTTTTTGCCAGAATTTAACGGCCGCAAAGTTAACTGTGTTAGCTTGTACCGATAAATGTATTGGCATGTCAGGCCATTGCTCTCGGGCCATCATAATTAACCCCGGATCTGCCATGATCAGTGCATCCGGTCGCATGGCAACAATAGGAGCGATATCCTTGATAAAGGTTTTAATTTTAGTGTTGTGTGGAATTACGTTGGCAGCGAGAAAAAACTTTTTTCCTAAGGCGTGTGCTTCAGCTATACCTTTAGCAAGATTCTCATCAAGAAAATCATTATTACGGACCCGTAAGCTATAGCGGGGTTGACCTGCGTAGACTGCATCGGCGCCATAGGCAAAGGCGTAGCGCATATTTCTTAAGGTGCCGGCGGGGGATAGTAGTTCAATTTTTTTCATGTTTATTTATAGCAATTATTCTTTTTTTGTATTTTACCTGATTGTCTACGACTAAAATAGTTTAGTTATTTTGAGGTAATTGTGCGTTATTATCTGATGAGTAAAAACAACTATTTTGCAATAAAAGTAAAAATAAAATATAATGCTCGGTTCTTTTACGGGGTGTGAAAACCCTCCTTGTCTTACTATACTAATTTATATAGAAGGCTTTAAACCGAAAGGAAAATTATGCGGCATTATGAAATTGTCTTTTTAGTTCATCCTGATCAAAGCTCTCAGGTACCTGCAATGATAGATCGTTATCGTGCAGTTATTGAAGGGACATCAGGTACTATCCATCGTTTAGAAGATTGGGGGCGCAGACATCTGGCCTATCCGATTAAAAAACTGCAAAAAGCACATTATGTATTGATGAATATTGAGTGTGATCAGGAAGCTCTTGCTGAGTTGGAAAGTAGTTTTCGTTTTAATGATGCTGTGCTACGTAGCATGACTTTAGTAATGAAAGGTGCGCTCACTGATTCTTCTGTTATTGCATCAGAGGCAGCTGAAGAAGCTAAAGTTGAAAAGCCAGAAGTTAAAACTGAAAAGCCAGAAGCTAAAGCTGAAAAACCGGCAACTGAAGAAGTTAAAGCTGAAAAGCCAGTAACTGAAAAAGCGGCTCCTGAAGCAGAAGTCAAAAAAGATTCTGAGAGCATTTAATAAAAATACATAGAGGTTAAGCTTATGGCACGTCAAATGAGACGCAAAAAGCATTATACTTTTGGTGCGGAAGGTGAAAGCAATGCAATCGATTATAAAAATATCGAATTGCTAGGCGAATTCGTTACTGAAACAGGCAAAATTGTACCTAGCCGTATTACTGGTACAACTGCAAAAAATCAAAGACAAATAACAACCGCTATTAAGCGTGCGCGTTATATTGCTTTGATGCCTTTTTGTGATGCACACGATTAATTAATATAAGGTAGGCACAGTGAATTTTTTAGCGAGTTTTATTATGCGAGGAAGGGGGCAGGCTATGTTTGTTGCCGCTTCTTTAGCTTTGCTATCATTACTTATGCCGCCTATTAGTATTGTAAGTTCAGCTACAGTCGCATTGGTGACATTGCGTCGTGGTGGGTATGAAGGATTATTAGTATTATTAAGCGCTACCTTAGCTGCTGCTTTGTTGGGTTTTGTAGTCTTAAGTGATTTTCAATTTGCTTTGGGTTATGCTCTTATATTGTGGCTGCCTGTCTGGTTGCTTTCTATAGTATTGCGCGAAGGACGGCACTTGTCGCTGGCTTTTGAGATAGCGTCAATAATAGGTGCTTTAGCAGTGATAGGTTTTTATTTGATGGTTCAGGATCCTGCTCTTTATTGGCAGGCAGTTTTGAATATCATGATACAGCCTATGCTACAAGTTTCTGAAGTGCCTGTAGAGCAGATAGAGCAGACGGTTGTCATGATGTCTAGGTATATGACAGGTATACTTGCAACAGGTTCAGTTACTGGATTATTGTTAGGCTTGTTACTGGCTCGTTGGTGGCAGGCTAAATTGTATAATCCGGGTGGATTCTCTGCTGAATACCTGTCTCTACGTATGTCGCTAAGGTTTACTATAGTAACGCTGATTACCTTTTTGGTTGCGCTGCTATCAAGTGGCATTTTTTCCGAAGTAGCATGGAATATAGGTATTATTTTATTTATGTTGTATGCCTTTATCGGAACTGCTATTGCGCACGCTTTATTAGCGAACACTAAGGCAAAGCGCTTTTTATTACCAATATTTTATATCAGCATTTTTATTGTGCCGCATATTGTGATTCCAGTAGCGATTATTGGTATCAGTGATACGTGGCTGAATTTACGAAAAAATATAACCCCCCCATCCAGTACTTAAATGTACTGTGAAATCGGTACACCGATAACTATGAGGATTTAAAGATGGAAGTTATCCTTCTTGAGAAAGTTGTAAACCTGGGTAATCTAGGCGATAAAGTAAACGTGAAATCAGGATTTGCTAGAAATTTTCTGGTTCCACAAAGAAAAGCCGTTATGGCGACTAAAGAAAAAATTGCAGAATTTGAGTCGCGTAGAGCAGAACTTGAAAGAGCTGCAGCTGAGAAACTATCAGCAGCTCAGAAAAGAGCTGATGCTTTGGCTAAAGTCGAAGTTGTTATTGCGCATAAAGCAGGTGAAGAAGGTAAGTTATTTGGCTCTGTGGGCACTGTTGATATTGCTGATGCGATAACAGCAGCTGGCGCAGCAGTTGATAAAAGCGAAATACGCTTGCCAGAAGGTATTATTCGCCAGATTGGTGAATATAATATCGACGTAAATTTACATGCTGATGTAACTGTTGCAGTGAATGTTCAGGTTGTTGCAGAAGACTAGATCTTTTGCTGTTTAAATTCACTGATATGGTGCAACTCCATATCAGTGGATTTTACTGATTTTTTGTAGGTACGAATAAGTTCAAACCTACGGTGTGTCATAAGCTGTTTATTTAGTTGAAGCTTAGATTACATTAGGTGAGGAACTTGGTGCTATTTTCTTTTAAGTTCTGAGTCTTGATTTGCTAGCATTTTTTTAGTATATCACTCGAATATACTTTACCCTCCGTTCGTACCTTTCTTTAGGTATTAGCTGCCGCTTAGGCGTGGATATTTACGATATGTATTATTTCTATGTTGCTTTATTCTATTTATTAATTCCTTTCTGGGCCGTTTTTCATTATCTAAGAGGCTTAAACAAGAAAGATTATCATGCTCGATGGAAAGAGTTTTTCGGGTTTTATACAAAAAAACATACTCAGCAAGTTATCTGGTTGCATGCCGCCTCAGTCGGTGAAGTCGAAGCAGCCAATGTTCTAATTAATTATTTTCGAGATAATTCCTCTTATAAAGTTCTGGTTACCACAAGTACAGAGCCTGGATACCAGCGTGTCCATGCATTGCAGGGTGATAGAGTTGAGCATGTCTATTTGCCATTAGATATACCAGATGCAGTGGGGCGCTTTGTTAGGCATTTTCAGCCTAGGATGGCGGTCATTATGGAGACTGAAATCTGGCCAGTACTGATCTCAAAATGTGCAGAAAATTCGATACCTTTTTTTATTGTTAATGCCAGATTATCTGAAAAATCAACCAAAGGGTACTTGAAATTCAAATTTTTCCTGGAAAACGTTTTCTCGGGAGTTAATGCGGTGATTGTGCAGACAGAGCTTGATGCACGCCGCTATCAGGATATTGGAGTGAGTGCTGAAAAAATTACTGTCACAGGGAATATTAAATTAGATATGGCTATCCCTGAGTCAACTAAAATTCAGGCATTTGATATAAAACAAAAGCTATTTCCTGAGCGCATGGTTTTAGTGGTTGGAAGTACTCATCAGGGAGAGGAAGAGATATTTTTAAATGGTTATAAAAGTTTAAAGCAACGATTTCCTGAGTTGTTATTAGTTTTAGTGCCGCGCCAGCCAAAACGTACAGATGAAATTATTAAATTATGTTTAGTGGATAAACTTAATGTAGTCCGGCGCACAGAAGAAAGACCATGTACAGCATCCACTGATGTATTTTTAGTGGATACCATCGGTGAACTGAAGCAGATGTATGCAGTTGCTGATTGTAGTTTTGTTGCCGGCAGTATGGTGCCTATAGGTGGGCATAATATTTTTGAGCCGATTTTGCTTGATGTGCCCGTATTGTTTGGGCCTTATATGAAAAACTCTGAAATGCTTGCCCAGCAATTGCTGGATGCCAAAGGGGCTATACAGTGCTTTAATGATGCGGATATTGTTGATAACGTAACACTTATTTTGAGTCAGACACGGGAAAAAGAGTTATTGATAAATGCCGGACGTGCTTTTGTAAAGCAAAATAGAGGTGCGCTAGAAAGAACCGTGGCTGTTATTGAAAATTTTATGCGCGAGCGCAAACCCAGACATCTACGCGATTGACCCCGGTAGCTTTTATCGTTTTGGCTAGCTCATTTGCTGTTGCGCCTGTCGTCATTACATCATGCAGAATGGCAATATGCTCAGCGTTAGGCCTTGCTACCATCTGAAAAGCATTTTTAATATTTTTATGTCGTTGTTTTCCCGTTAGGGAGATTTGATGTGGCGTATTTTTTATATGCAGACAGCAGGCATTATCAATAGGGATAGAGTGTTGCTGGGCAATAATTTTAGCAATTTCCAGCGTCTGATTGAAACCTCTTTGTTGATAGCGTTTCGGGTGTAATGGAACGGGAATAATGAGTTCGGGAAGTTCGGCATTGTTAGTTAGGTGCTTCCCGAGAAGTAGGCCTAATAAACGAGAGTTTTTATACGCACCATTAAATTTACATTGATTTATTAGGTAACGTATTGCTCCCTGATGTGCAAACGGGGCATAGGTTCTGTCAAAAGCCGGGGGATTTTTCTGGCAGTCACCGCATAATTGCAGGTTCGAGCTATCGCTTTCAAATTGCTTTGCACAACAAAAGCAATGACTCTTCACTGTCAATAGTCCGTTATAGCAGGGCTGACACAGACCCATATCTTGCATGCCCCGGTTTCCACATAAGATACAGCTAGCCGGAAGCAAACTATATTGTATAATATTAATCCAGTTGTTTACCGTTTTCATCATGTTAGGTTGATTAGTTTTTGCTTAATCGATTTTTCCAGGATAATCCAGGCTTTGGAGATTAACAGAATGTCATCCGTTTTAGTAAGTAATGATTCAATATTACGCCATGATTGGCAGTTAGAGGAAGTGAAATCTTTGTTTAACCAGCCGTTTAATGATCTGCTTTTTCAAGCGCAAACTATTCATCGTTCGCATTTTGATCCTAACGAAGTGCAAATAAGCAGTCTGTTAAGTATTAAGACGGGGTCGTGTTCAGAAGATTGTGGTTATTGCCCGCAAAGTGCGCGCTATGATTCGGATTTAACACCTGAAGCATTAATGCCGGTAGATGAAGTCTTAAAGTCAGCGCAACAAGCAAAAGATCAAGGTGCATCACGTTTTTGTATGGGAGCTGCCTGGAGGAGCCCTAAGGATAAGGATATAGAGCGTGTTGTAGAAATGGTACAAGGGGTAAAAGCAATGGGTATGGAAACCTGTGTGACCTTAGGTATGTTAACTGACCAGCAAACTCAAACCTTAAAAGAAGGGGGGCTGGATTACTACAACCATAACCTGGATACCTCGGAAGATTACTATTCAGAAGTAATTACCACTAGAACTTATCAGGACCGTTTAGATACCTTAGGGCGTGTACGTGATGCTGGTATCAATGTTTGTTGTGGCGGTATTGTGGGTATGGGGGAAAATGATACTGATCGAGCGAATTTACTGATCGAATTGGCTAATTTACCTAAACACCCGGAAAGTGTGCCAATCAATATGTTGGTGCAAGTAGAAGGGACTCCTTTAATGGGTAGCGAGCAACTTGATCCTTTTATGTTTATTCGTATGATTGCCGTGGCACGCATACTCATGCCTGAGTCGCGCGTTAGACTATCTGCCGGGCGCACTGATATGTCAGATGAAATGCAGGCATTATGCTTTTTTGCCGGTGCGAACTCTATTTTTTATGGTGATAAGTTATTAACTACGGATAACCCAATGACTAACCATGATCTAGCTTTATTTGATCGATTAGGTGTGCGCTCTGCAGGGTCGAGTTACGCGTAACCGTAAACCGTAGGCCGGAATAGCGCAGCGTTTTCCGGCAATGTTGTTGAATTGTTACTTTTACCATGAAGTGCATGAAGAACCTGAAGGGTTTGCTGCTTTTATTTTATCCAGGCCTCAACAATGCTCCTTACAAATATGCTTTGAGCCCCTTAAATAACCGATAACACATATCTAACAATCAATAATTTACAAACTTGGGGGAGTAGGCTTTAGCCTACTCCCCAGTTTTCTCGGTTAATTAGAGCGTCTGGTATTAGCTTATTCGGCAACTTTGTCTCTTTCTTCATTGTCTTCATGTCCTTCATGGTAAAGCAAAACAATTTACTAGCAACGCTTGATGAATTAAAGCAAGCTAATCTATATCGTACCAGGCGGATTATCGATTCTGCACAAGGGGTCTATTTACGGGTTGACGGGCGTAAACTACTGAATTTTTGCAGTAATGATTATTTAGGTCTAGCTAATCATCCACAAGTTATCGAATCCTTTAAACAGGCGGTTGATAAATATGGGGTAGGTAGTGGCTCAGCACATTTAGTTTGTGGGCATGGCTATGAGCATCATGCGTTAGAAGAGGAATTAGCAGATTTTACCGGGCGTGAGCGTGTGTTATTGTTTTCTACTGGTTATATGGCAAACTTAGGTGTGATAGCCGCGTTGATGGGTAAGGGTGGTGTTGTCTACGAAGATAAATTAAATCATGCCTCATTGCTTGATGGTGGTTTATTATCAGGGGCTAAATTTAAGCGCTATTTGCATAATGATATGCATAATTTACAAGCAAAAATGCATGGCCTTATGCCAGATCAGCAGGCAATGATTGTCACAGATGGCGTATTTAGCATGGATGGCGATTATGCGCCTTTAGAGGCACTGTCAGAGTTAGCGCAGCAACAGGGAGCATATTTAATGGTTGATGATGCGCATGGATTTGGCGGGTTAGGAGCAACCGGTGCAGGGCTAGTCGAGCAATGCCAGTTAAATCAGCAGCAAGTACCTGTGTTAGTGGGTACATTAGGCAAGGCATTTGGTACTAGTGGGGCGTTTGTTGCTGGTTCTGAGGTAATAATTGAAACTTTAATTCAGAAAGCGAGAACTTATATTTACACCACGGCATTGCCGCCTGCAATTGCGGCTGCAACAAGAACAAGTTTGCAATTTGTTATTAATGATAGCTGGCGTAGAGATAAATTAAAGATGTTAGTGCAACGATTTCAAACGGGGGCCAGGCAAATAGGTCTGGATTTAATGCCGTCTGAATCAGCTATCCAGCCGATAGTGCTAGGTAATAGTCTGCAGGCGCTGCAAGCCAGCGAGCATTTATTACAACAAGGATTGTGGGTCAGTGCGATTCGTCCACCTACAGTGCCAGAGGGGAGTGCGCGCCTGCGCATTACTTTTTCTGCGCAACATACTGAACAGCATATTGATCAGTTGTTGTGCGCACTAGAAGGTCTACCTGCATGACAGCTTGGTTTCAAGATAAGTTGCATAAAGAGGTTTATGGGCATGGCGAACCTATTGTTATGCTACATGGCTGGGCAATGCACACAGGGATATGGCGTGATTTTGCTAAAGCTTTAGCAGGGCAGAATCAAGTGATGTGCCTGGATTTGCCTGGGCATGGCTTAAGCGCAAGTATTACCCCTTATACTTTAGAGTCAGTTGTGGATGCGGTTTATGCGCAGCTACCTGAGCATGCATGTGTATTAATAGGATGGTCGTTAGGAGGGAATGTTGCATTGCGCCTGGCGGAAAAATATCCACAGAAAATTAAATCATTAGTGCTGATTGCCAGTAATCCACATTTTATGGAAACTAAGAATTGGCCCGGGGTGCAGGCAGATGTTCTGCAATTATTTACTAATAATTTACAGAAAAATCCTGCGCCGACTTTATTGCGTTTTATGAGCATACAGGTGCAGGAGATGGATGATAAAAAAGCTAGCTTAAAGCAGATTAAGCAGGCTTTGCAGGAATGCGCTCCCTCTTCCCCTGAAGTTTTAATGGCTGGTCTGGGTATTCTGCAGGCAGTTGATCAAAGAAAAATCTTAAGTAGTTTAAGGATTCCTGTAATGATGATCCTGGGGGAGCTAGATACATTAGTGCCGGTGAGTGTGGGTGAGCAGTGCCAGTTATTGCAAGCTCGGCTTGAAGTGCACCTTATTGCCGGAGCAGGTCATATACCTTTTATTACTGATCAAAAACAGCTATTAGCTCTAATACATGATTTTACACGGCGAAGTGATTGTAATGCTTAATGCAGTATCTATTTTAGCCCGCGGTTTTCTAACAGCCGCTTTTCCGAATAAAACCCACAACTGTCGCCGCGCAAAGTCTAAAAATAGTAGGGCGCGGCTTTAGCCCGCCAATGCCAGTGAGCACCTAAAGGCGGGCAAAAGAGACAGTGAAAGTATTCAACATAATTCCCCTCCTTAGTTAAGGAGGGGTTAGGGGAGGTTTGATATATTAAAACTAATCACACAGTATCAATGACATATGTTTTTATACGATCCCCCCCCTCAATCCCCCTTCTCAAGGGGGGAGGCTAAAAGCAGATGCTTTCACAACCTCTAAAGCCACGGCCTAGCTGTTTTTAAAGCGGTTAACCGTGTTAAGTTGATAGTTCGGTTTTATACTAATGGTTAAATTTATAACTTCATAATTCAATAATGGAAACTAATGTTGCGCTGGATAAAAGGCAAATCAGACAGTCATTCGCTAATGCAGCGCAAAGTTATGATGCAATGGCTACCCTGCAGCGGAAGGTTGGACATGAATTAATAGCTAAGCTAGCCATGCCGCATGAGGCTATGGTGGTAGATGTAGGCTGTGGTACTGGTTTTTTTACTCAGCAATTGCGTGACCGAGCATTATTGGAAAACATACTAGCTTTAGATGTTGCCATGCCGATGTTATTGAAGGCACGGCAACGACTGGATGATATCTCTATTCCTCTGGTCTGTGCTGATGCAGAGCAATTACCTTTTGCCAGTCATAGTATTGATGGACTGGTGTCTAATTTAGCCTTGCAGTGGTGCCAAGGGCTGGGTGAAATGTTTGCTGATGTGTTTCGTGTCTTGCGAGCTAATGGATCGTTTGTATTTTCTACCTTTGGCGAAAGTGCTTTATGTGAATTGAAGGCTGCGTGGGCAGCTGTGGATGATTATCCGCATGTAAATGATTTTTGTAATCTTTCTTTAATTAAGCAGCATTTGCAAGCCGCAGGTTTTGTTGATGTACAGTTAGAAAGCAGGGTTTATCAGATTAAATATAACGATGTGATTGAGCTTATGCGAGAGTTAAAAGGAATCGGGGCGCATAATGTTAGTCAGGCGCGTAATAAGACGTTAACGACGAAAGGTCAGTTGCAGGTATTGGTAGCAGCTTATCCTAAAGATGACGATGGCAAGATTACCGCGAGCTATGAAATTATTTATGTACAGGCAAAAGTAGGTGGCGATATATGACGCAAGGGTATTTTGTAACCGGGACTGATACGGGAATAGGTAAAACCTGGAGTACCATTGCTTTGATGCAGTACTTTAAAAATCAGGGGAAAACAGTTGTAGGAATGAAGCCCGTAGCATCAGGCTGTGAAAGGATTGACGGGCAGTTGAAAAATGAAGATGCATTATTACTACAGCAGCATGCGTCACTGGCTTTGCCATATCAGGATGTTAACCCTTATGCATTTGCAATGCCTGTTTCTCCGCATATTGCGGCTGAGCAGGCTGGGGCTGAGATAGTGCTGAAGAATATTATTGATAAATATCAGAAAATTGAGAAGCTTGCTGATGTCGTATTGGTTGAAGGGGTAGGTGGTTGGTTGGTGCCGTTGAATGCTCACCAGGATGTGGCCGATTTAGCTCGGGAGCTAGATTTGCCGGTTATTCTGGTGGTGGGTATGCGCTTGGGCTGCATTAATCAGGCAAAGACAACATTTGCTGCGCTACAAAAATCAGGAGTGAAATGCCAGGGCTGGATTGCCTCCTGTGTAGAAAAGGATATGCTAATGCTAGATGAAAATATACAGTCGCTATGTTTATCAATCAATGCGCCCTTGTTGGCCGTTTTTCCGTATATGGAAACGCTAGATCCTGAGCTTTTTAGTGAGGAATTTATCTGTGAAATCTAATGCGGAAAACATTTTTATTTATAGTAGGTTGCCTGTGATACTTAAAGTGAAATTTTGTAAATAGTATAAGTATTCTCTTGCTTGAATTGAGTTTGTTTTTAGAAAAGTTTTGCAATTATCAGTGCACTAGAGTTAGAATCCCTATTCCATTAGATGAAGAATGGTAATTGTCGTCTGATGAATTCCAATAACAATAAAAGGGGCACAATAAATGGCTGAAATTACATATACTGGAACAATTATCAGTGACACCGACAAGAAAGGCATTATTACTTCGGCAAATGATGTATTTCAAGAAGTAGCAGGATATAGCGAAGACGAGCTAGTTGGTGCTAACCACAATATTGTCCGTCATGACGATATGCCGCGTGCTTGTTTTAAATTAGTCTGGGATACGATTAGTTCGGGAAAGGAAATTCGTGCCTTTGTTATCAATAAAGCAAAGAATGGAGATCATTACTGGGTATTAGCGCATATTACACCCACTGCAGATGGATACCATGCTGAAAGACAGGCTCCGATCCAGCAATTATAAATGATGTTGTTGCTCCTTTATATAAGCAGATGCGTGATAAAGAGAAAGAAATGAATTACAGCAATGAAGGCATGGAAGCGGCAACTCAAATATTATTAGATGTTCTGACTGATAAAGGTTTATCTTACGATGAGTTGATTGATGCACTTGCATAATAGTTGGAATATTAAGTTTTAAGATAACTTAAAGGTGGGTATGAGTGATTCATACCCAGTTTTTAAAAGGCCAGCAAGCTTTGTTTGCTGGCCTTTTTTATTGGCTAAAAATATGTGGTAAAGCTGGTCTGGTTTTTATGGGTTAAGGGGGCTTTGATGAATCTCAGAGTAGTGATATAAATCAAAATAGTTATAAAGAAAAAACATCCCTAGCTTAGCAGTGGCTCATGAGTTAAAATTACGAAGTTTGATTGTGATAAGGGAAAAGGGACGCTTTGCTAAGGGAATAAATGCAAGTCACAACAATTTTGGCGCATTCAATCAGTTTATTATTAATATTAGAGGAGGCTTCTCCGTGATGAAAACAAAGCAATTATTCGCAGGTCTGACCCTGATGGCTACAGGCCTAGGGACAGCGCATGCGGACTATACTCTTAACTTAATGGAGGGCGTGACATCAATTAGTAAAGATGTCTATGGCTTGCATATGTTGGTGTTGTGGGTATGTGTGTTCATAGGTATCGCAGTGTTCGGTGTTATGTTCTACTCAATCTACTACCATCGTAAATCAAGAGGGTATAAAGCATCAAGTTTCCATGAAAGTACTAAAGTGGAAATACTCTGGACTATCATTCCAACCATTATTTTGATCGCACTAGCAATTCCTGCTACTAAGGTCATGCTGGAAATGGATGATATTAAGGATTCAGAGATGTCCATTAAAGTCACGGGGTGGCAGTGGAAGTGGGAATATGAATACCTTGATAATGGGATTCATTTTTTCAGTAGTTTAGATGAAGCAAGTAATAAAGCGAGACAGCTTAATTCGGGTATTGATCCGCGGACTGTTCCGAATTATCTATTAGAAGTTGATAAGCCTTTAGTGGTTCCAGTAAATACTAAAATTAGATTTTTATTTACAGCAGCTGATGTAATTCACTCATGGTGGGTGCCTGATTTAGGCTGGAAAAAAGATACTATTCCTGGCTATATCAATGAAGCATGGACATCGGTAGAAAAAGCGGGAACTTATCGTGGGCAGTGTACTGAGCTTTGTGGTAAAGATCATGGCTTTATGCCGATTGTAGTGATTGCTATGGAAAAGCCTGATTATGAAGCATGGGTTGCTGAGCAAAAAGGTATCGCAGTTGAAAGCGCGGCTGCTGCAGAAAAAGATTGGTCTCAGGAAGATTTGCTTGCTAAAGGTGAAAGCGTTTACGCAAATAACTGTGCATCTTGTCATATGGCAGATGGTGCTGGTTTAGCAGGTACTTTCCCCGCTATAACTAGTAGTGCCGTTGTTACTGGTGATATGAATGCACAAGTTGAATTAATGCTAAATGGTAAAGGCATGATGCCTGCTTTTGGGCAAATGCTAGATCCTGTTGATTTTGCAGCAGTATCAACATTTATCCGCAATGGCTTAGGTAACTCAGTTGGTGATTTAATTCAGCCTGCTGCGATAAAATCATTACAAGCCGCGATTCCAGCCGTCGAATATGACGATGATGACGAACAGACGTCATCATTATAGTTATTAAATCGAATTCTTTATTTAGTATTTTTAAGAGGTATTAATTATGTCTGCTGTCGTAGCTGAACATGAACACGATGATCATCATGATCATGGGCCTGAAAAAGGCTTTTTAAGGTGGATAATTACCACCAACCATAAAGATATTGGTACGCTTTATCTATTATTTGCTCTAGCGATGTTTTTTGTCGGCGGAACAATGGCACTTATTATTCGTGCTGAGTTATTTGAGCCCGGTATGCAGTTTGTTAGTCCGCAGTTTTTTAACTCGATGACAACCATGCATGCATTAGTGATGGTATTTGGTGCAGTTATGCCAGCTTTCGTCGGTTTTGCTAACTGGCAGATTCCATTGATGATTGGTGCGCCAGATATGGCTTTACCAAGAATGAATAATATGAGTTTCTGGATGTTAGTTGCCGGAATACTTTTATTAGCCAGCACACTATTTATGGAAGGCGGAGCGCCAGCTTCAGGCTGGACTTTATATCCACCGTTAGTCTTACAGACAGGTGCAGCACTACCATTCGCAATCTTCGCAGTGCATATGCTGGGTATTTCTTCGATTATGGGGGCGATTAATATTATCGCGACTATTTTCAATATGCGTGCGCCGAAAATGACATTGATGGAAATGCCATTATTCGTCTGGACCTGGTTAATTACTGCATTCTTATTGATTGCGATTATGCCAGTGTTTGCCGGTGCGGTAACTATGCTATTAACTGACCGTTTCTTCGATACCAGCTTTTTCGATGCAGCGGGTGGTGGTGACCCGGTTCTTTATCAACATATTTTCTGGTTCTTCGGACATCCAGAAGTATATGTCATGATTCTGCCTACTTTTGGTGTTGCTTCAACGATTATTCCAGTGTTTGCGCGTAAGCCATTATTTGGTTACAGCTCTATGGTTTATGCAACAGCAGCAATTGCATTCCTATCATTTATTGTATGGGCGCATCACATGTTTACCGTGGGGATGCCGATGGCAGGGGAGTTATACTTTATGTATGCCACCATGCTGATTGCGATTCCGACCGGGGTTAAGATTTTTAACTGGACAGCAACGATGTGGCAAGGGTCTATGACTTTTGAAACACCTATGTTATTTTCAATTGCATTTGTTGTACTGTTCACATTAGGGGGCTTTACTGGCCTAATGATGGCGTTAGCTCCAGTTGATTTCCAGTATCATGATACTTATTTCATTGTTGCTCATTTTCATTACACATTAGTACCTGCGTCTATCTTTATTCTGATGGCGGGTGGTTATTTCTGGTTACCGAAATGGACCGGGAATATGTATGATGAAAGACTAGCAAAATTCCACTTCTGGTTATCTGCTATTTCAGTGAATATTTTATTCTTCCCTCAGCACTTCTTAGGTTTAGCGGGTATGCCACGTCGTATTCCTGATTATGCAGTGCAGTTTGCTGATTGGAATATGGTATCAAGTGTTGGTGCTTTTATCTTTGGCTTTAGCCAGTTGTTATTCCTTTATATTGTTATTCAAACAATTAGAGGGGGAACGGGTGAAAAAGTAACGGATGAAGTCTGGGAAGATGCGCATAAACATAGTTTAGAGTGGACATTGCCATCTCCAGTGCCATATCATACTTTTGCAACTCCACCAGAAAAGATTCCAACAGAACATTTCTAAGGAGTTAGGCGTAGCTTTGCCAGCCCGGGTTTGTTTGGTGCTGGCAAAGTCAGCTGAAAATAATGAATACTAAAACAAAAAATATATTGACTGCGGTTGCCCTTGCGGTTGTTGCAATTTCAATTTATGTTTTTGCTGTTATAAGAGTTACTTCTTCGTGACATCAGATGATTTAGAGCAGAAGAATAAAAAAACAGTACGCAGCTTACTTTTATTAGTGCTGGTGATGTTTTTATTTGCAGTGGCATTGATACCTTTGTACGATATTTTGTGCGAAATAACAGGAATCAATGGAAAAACCAGGCAAGAATCGGCTGTTTTAGATTACAAGATTGATACACAGCGAGAAATAAGTTTTGAATTTATTACTTCTATAGGTGCAGGTACAGGTCTAGCGTTTAAAGCTGACAACTACCAGTTAAAAGTGCATCCTGGAGAAGTGATTAAAATGCAGTATACAGCAACAAATAAAACAGATAAGCGTATGCTTGCCAAGGCAAATCCTAGTGTTACACCGGGGCCTGCTGTAGGATACGTTAAAAATACTAAGTGTTTTTGTTTTGATACCCAGGTTTTTGAAGCAGGTGAGACTAAGCATCTTGAGGTGCAATTAGTGATTGATCCAGCCTTACCTGAACACTACAAAAGACTGACATTTGGACTTACATTTTATGATACTACTAATTAAATAGGGGATAATGATGTCTACAGGCGCATATTACATTCCACATAAGGCAACGTGGCCCATTGCAGCAACTGCAGGTATGATGCTTACGTTAGCAGGTTTTGCAAATTACCTGAATGGTAATGCTGCAGGATCTACTTTTATGATTCTGGGGCTGACAATTTTTATAGTTATGCTGGCTGGCTGGTTTACCATGCAGGCTAATGAAAGTGAAACCGGTATGTATAACCATTACGTAGGAATTTCCTACCGTATGGGTATGATGTGGTTTATCTTTTCTGAAATTATGTTTTTTGCAGTATTTTTCGGTACCCTTTGGTATACACGTAACCTATCTATGGATTGGTTGGCTGGTATTGGTGATGGTCCAGGGCGATCATCAGGAATGCTATGGCCTTCATTTGAAGCCATGTGGCCTACTAATGGGCCGGGTGAAATAGGTGGCGAATATGAGCCTATGGGTGCTTTTGGTTTACCTTTATTGAATACATTAATTCTACTGACTAGTGGCGTTACTCTTACCTGGGCGCATCATGGTTTGCTGGCTAAAAACCGTAGTCAGTTGATAAAAGGCTTGATAGCGACTGTTGTTTTAGGTTTCTTGTTCGTTGCTTTTCAGGCGCTTGAATATCAAGAAGCGTATCATGATATGGGCTTAACTTTAGGTTCTGGAATCTACGGTTCAACATTCTTTATGCTAACTGGTTTTCACGGTGCGCACGTGTGTATCGGGGCCATTATGCTAACGGTTGTTTTATTCCGTAGTTCAAAAGGTCATTTCACACCGGAAAATCATTTCGTCTTCGAGGCGGCTGCCTGGTACTGGCATTTTGTTGATGTGGTATGGTTAGGCTTGTTTATTTTCGTTTATTTGCTGTAGGCGATTTGTATTGCCAAAAAAAGCACTACCTAGAGTATAGGTAGTGCTTTTTTTTTGTCTAAATTAATTATTTTTGTTGCTCAGCCATTTTTGCTTTTTGTAACTGCATTTGCATACCAATTCCTGTCGGCTGTATCAGCCCAGTCATAAAGGCAATGGAAAGTAAGATAAATAAAGCCAGGGAAATACTAATACGATATGTCAGTGCCTTGACAGTTTTTTTAGATGATTCTTTGTGTTTTATAAGGTGAAACAAGGCTGTGCCAAGGCTGGCAATAATCGTTAAAAAAACAAGAATAATAAGAATTTTTAGCATAATGTTAAGATATTCAATAGTGAAAAATATAGCTATACAAGGGTGTGGCAAATACATGTAGCATCTGCTTTTTAGGCGCGTAATGAACGCTATCAATCTCTATAGAATGATAAGGTTTTACAAAAGGAAGTTCTACCTATCCTACGTTAAATTTTACACGGCTACTTAGTGCTTTCTTGATCCTCGTTTTTGTATGCACTTTTTTAGCAAGTTAGTCTATCGGCAAAAAACGACCGCTAGAAATCTGCAAATGTGTCCGTGCGAAGTATAGATATATTTTAATACATAATAAGCATTTTAGTAATGACCGATTAATGAAACAGAGTTTTTTTGTATATCGTTGTAGAATAAAGATTTTACCGTTACTGGTATTTGTTTGCTTACTAGCTTTATTGTTACGCTTGGGCTTTTGGCAGTTAAACAGAGCAGAAGAAAAACGTGAATTCTTGATTTCTCAACAAGATAGGATGCAGAGAGATGTATTTCCAATCGCGAAATTATTAGCTGATACGAAAGATATAAGATATAGACGTGTCATATTGGAAGGTCGTTATGATGTTGAGCATCAGTTTCTCCTGGATAATCAGGTTCACAATGGCAAAGTAGGCTATTTAGTATTAACGCCATTTATCTTGTCGGCTGATGGTCAGAGTGTATTGATTAATCGCGGTTGGGTGTTAATGAATAAAGACAGGCGCCAATTACCAGATATTGATTTCATGCCGCCACAAGGAAAGTTATCAATTGCTGGTGTAATTAACAATTTTCCACAAGTAGGTCTGGTTCTAGAGGGTGCTGACGAGCCAGGAAAAGGCTGGCCTTCGGTAGTGCAACTTATTAATAGACAGAAAATTAATCATAAACTTAATCGGTCGGTTCTGGATTTTCAGGTGCAGTTATCGGCTGATCAGCCGTATGGCTACCTAAGAGAGTGGCAGGTTAATACGCGCATACCACCAGAAAAACATATGGCTTATGCATTTCAATGGTTTGCATTGGCCGCAACCCTAACTTTATTATCCCTTTGGATGAGTTGTAAAAAACAGAAAGATGATTGATCAAACAAAGAAAAATCAGCGCACGATTATTATTTTAGCCTTAATGACTATTATTCCCTTTTCATTTGCCTGGTATTTAACTACAGACCCTGACTTTAAGCCGGGATCAACCAACAAGGGTGACCTGATTATCCCGCTTATAACGACTGAGCGTACTGAGTTGCAGGGGATAGATCCCTTTTCAATTAAAAATATTGATGAATTGAAAGGTCACTGGGTAATGTTAAATATTATTCCGGCGGAACAATGCAATAAGGTTTGTGCGAATGCAATCCATGCGACCAGGCAGATACGTTTGATGATTAATAAAGAGTTAACGCGTGTTAGACGGGCAGTAATAATCATGCAGGGTGAGCAGCAAAAAGACTACCTATCCTGGAAAGAGCAGGGTGACCATGTGTTAAAACTTGAAACAGCAGAGTTTCGAAAGCTGGGGGAGCCTGAAAATCCAGATGATTCTTTGTTAAAGAGTAACACAGAAAATATTGTGTCTTGGTGGGATGAAGATTATCGCTTATTAAAAGTTAAGCCTAGTGCTGCTCTGGCAGAAAAAATCAAGTCACTATTAGGGGCAGATATGGCAGCAGGGCAATTGATTCTAATGGATCCTTTGGGTAATTTGATGATGCAGTATAAATCAGGTTTTGACCCCTATGCAGTTAAACGTGATATAAAAAAATTACTTAGAATTTCTCAAATTGGGTAAGTAGATATGTTTAGATTTTCCACGCTTTTGGTTTGTTTTTTTACTTTACTGACAACCGTATCAGGAGCATTGCAGCGCTTTGCGCCGGTGAAAATGCAATCCTGTTCAGAGTATTCAAGCTGCTACGCACAAATTAACCAGATTTTTAGTCAGGCAACAATAGGCTTATATGATATTGCATGGTTGATACACTCTTTAAGTGCACTAGCCGTCATTTTATTCGTGGCTGTTATGCTGCTTACTAGCTTCTGGTCTAGTTCTTCCCGGGTATCATCTGCCATCTGGGCTCTGGTTCTAGCCGGTATTGTTGGTTTACAAATTCAGTTAGGCATTTATCAAACACTGGCAAGTCAGGCGTTAACTCATTTTGTGCATTATTTGTTAACTGCGCTGATGCTATTTATTGCCTTTCACATATATATACGTAGTAAAACAGTCTGGGTTAAGCGTGGTGATGGGAAAAAGCTCTGGTTAATCTCTGTTGCAATCCTGGTATTAGGGCTGCAGTTAATTTTAGGGGCATGGCTTGCTGCCAATAATGCAGGGCTAGTGTGCGGGGAATTTCCTCGCTGCCTTGGCTCCTGGTGGCCTGCTGCTGATTATCAATATGCGCTGAATATCTTTTCATCCTTGTCATTTAGTGCAAAAGTTGCTGTGCACTGGCTACATAGGGTTCTATCGGTCGTAGTTTTTATTACCCTGACATGGGTGATGTTAACTGCGACAGCAAGTCGTATTAAACAAGTGCGTTGGGCCGGTGCTGTCGTTAGTGGTCTATTGTTAGTGCAGATAGCGTCTGGTATGGTCCTGGTTAAATTAGCCCTGCCTGTCTGGGTTGTGGCGGTTCATGGCGTTGTTGCTATCGTATTGATGCTGCCATTGCTTGCAATCAGGTTTTATACTAAATACCAGGCTTTAGAAGACCTTAGCGGTGAAGCACAACAGCAGGATATTGAATTACCTGAGGTAATCGGTCAGGAACCCATTGCGCTTGAGGTTAGTAAAGAATTTCCTCAGCTTGAACTAGTCGAGCCTGAGTCTTTATATTTACGTTTAAAAACGCAACTGGGTAAAACACGTACAGGTCTCGGTGCTGTGTTATCAGTTGTTTCTGGTAATAGAGCAATTGATCAGGATTTACTGGAAGAAATAGAAACAAGCCTGTTGATGGCTGATGTCGGAATGGAAGTCACTAGCAATATTATTGCTAAACTGGAAGAAAGTGTAGAGAAGCACCAGTTGCAAGATGTATCTGCTTTACAAGCATTGCTGAAACAGCAGTTACTAGAGTTGCTGGAGCCGGTAAGTCAGCCTTTATTGATTCCAGAAAAGCTGGGGCCCTATGTCATTCTAGTGGTTGGAGTCAATGGCGTTGGTAAAACGACAACGATTGGTAAGTTGGCGCAAAGGCTACAGCAGCAAGGTCATAGTGTTATGTTGGCTGCGGGGGATACTTTTAGAGCAGCGGCGGTTGAGCAATTACAAATCTGGGGTGAACGAAATGATATTCATGTTGTTGCACAGCATACAGGCGCTGATTCTGCGTCAGTAATTTTTGATGGAGTGCAGTCTGCTCAGGCAAAAGGTATCGATGTATTAATCGCTGATACAGCAGGACGATTACACACTAAAGCGAACTTGATGCAAGAGTTAAGTAAAATCAAACGGATTATGGCTAAACTGGATGATACTGCACCTCATGAAGTATTGTTGGTGCTGGATGCTGGAACAGGACAAAATGCACTTTCTCAGGCTGAAAATTTCAATAAATCGGTTGCTTTGACAGGAATTGCGCTGACTAAATTAGATGGTACTGCTAAAGGGGGAATGATTTTCGCTTTAGCTAAGCAGATCGGGGTGCCTATTCGTTTTCTTGGTGTTGGTGAAGGCATCAATGATTTACAGGATTTTAATGCAGAACAGTTTATAGATGCATTATTTGTCTCGGTCGAGCAATAACGCTTATGCTAACCGTCGATCAAGTGTTTAAACGTTATGCTGATGCGGGTGATGCCTTGTGTGATGTCAGTTTTCATTTGCAAAAAGGTGAAATGGCATTTCTAACCGGGCACTCGGGCGCAGGAAAAAGTACCTTGCTTAAGCTGATTGCAGCAATTGAACGCAGTACTCGAGGGCAGTTACTGGTTGATGGTCAGAACCTGAATCGATTGTCTGATCGGCAAATTCCTTATTTACGACGCAAATTAGGACTGATTTTTCAAGATTATAAACTCTTATTTGATAGAACTGTATTTGACAATGTTGCTTTGCCTCTAGTAGTTGCGGGTGTTGGTCAGCATGAGGTTGCCCGACGAGTGCGTGCAGCATTAGATAAAGTGGGCTTATTAGGTAAAGAAAACAAATACCCGCTGGCTTTGTCGGGAGGAGAGCAGCAGCGTATCGGCATAGCGCGAGCTGTGGTTAATAAGCCGGCTTTGATTTTGGCGGATGAACCCACTGGTAATCTGGATCCTGAATTATCAGCAGAAATTATGTATTTGTTTGAGCAGTTTAAACAAGTTGGGGTGACAATTTTAATTGCAACTCATGATATTGCTCTGGTTAATCAATTAAATCATAAAGTATTGCAATTAGAGCGTGGACGACTTATTGGTCAGCAATTATCCTAGAATCCGCAGTTGACTGTTATAAAGCACTATAAACTACTGAAAGTAAAAATATAATGATAGTAGATACTTGTCACCTGTTGGGTGAGAATACCCCGCTTCA
The DNA here is from genome assembly GCF_002189065.1 of Bathymodiolus platifrons methanotrophic gill symbiont. Taxonomy (GTDB): domain Bacteria; phylum Pseudomonadota; class Gammaproteobacteria; order Methylococcales; family Methylomonadaceae; genus Methyloprofundus. The sequence goes on along the minus strand of NZ_BDMN01000117.1, from coordinate 8,481 downwards.
CGGTTTTGTGAATAAATCTGAGCACGAAATACTGCGTTACAGCTCTTGCCAAGGACTACGGCCATTACCTGCGAGCTGTGCCTTGTCTTTCGCACTCAGATTTTCCACAAAATCCGTGCTCAACTGCGGTTTCTAGGATTATGAAGCCCGTTAGAAAAGCCAGAGAGTTTAATGCGAGAGCAGGTAATAGGCCCAAAATGACTAAACGAGGGTCAGAAAGTCGTGCGTTAACCAGTCTGCAATTAAATCGGCAGTCACTTATTTCCAGTTTAGTGCGTTTATTGCGGTCTCCTTTTTCATCGGCGATGGCAATAATAGTCATGGCGATAGCCATTGCTTTGGCTGGAAGTTTCTATGTTATGGTGAATAATGCCCAGCAATTAGTTAATTCCTTGCAAGCAGGAAAGCAGATTTCATTGTTTTTGCATGAGGAAATTAGTGATCAACAGGCCAAAAAATTAGCCTTAAAATTACAGGCTGAAGATTCTATAGCTAAAGTAAATGTCATTTCCAGACAACAGGCGCTGGAAGAATTTCAGCAATACAGTGGCTTTGGTGCGGCTTTGAATGCACTGGAAAATAATCCCTTACCTATTGTTATTCAGGTTTATCCTGAGGAATCGTTGACCGAAGCATTCCAGCTAACCCATTTGTTAGAGAAAATGCAGAATGATTCCGCCGTTGATTTTGCACAAATGGATATGCAATGGCTTGCACGTTTGCAGGCGATGATGCAAATGGCGAATACTGTAGTCATTATTTTAGCTGCTTTACTAGCATTTGCAGTGCTGTTTATTATTGGCAATACGATACGTTCTGAACTGCAAGCACGTAAAGATGAAGTTATTGTGACTAAATTAGTAGGTGGTACCAATACGTTTATTTGCCTGCCTTTTTTATATACGGGTTTCTGGTATGGATTTATCTCTGGATTACTGGCGTGGGCTGTTATTAATTTTATATTGTTTATGATTAATGCGCCGATAGAGCAATTATCTTTGCTCTATCAAAGTCAGTTTCAATTGCAGTTTATGAGTTTTGCTGAATCTATTTTGTTGTTATTTGCTTCATCAGCACTTGGAATCTTAGGGGCATTCAGCGTTGCAAGTCATCAATTAAGTTTATTAAAACCAGAATAGTATTGATTTTTGGCTTTGAGTCCTTATATCTTGTAAAGCGAGCGAATTATCGGTAAGGTAGCGATTGAGATAATATTTGGAATATCAGCTTAAGTCTACTCAAATAACAGAAAAAAATAGGGAGAGCAATATGCCAAAAAGCCAGAATTTACAGGATACTTTTTTAAACACGCTTAGAAAAGAACATACACCTGTGTCCATTTTTTTAGTTAATGGGATTAAGCTGCAAGGTCGTGTTGATTCATTTGATCAATATGTCGTAATGTTGAAGAATACCATGGTGCAGATGGTTTATAAGCATGCTATCTCGACTATAGTGCCGGGTAAGCCCGTCATTTTGATGAATAAAGAAGATGAGGTCGAGTAATTGAAAGCCTGTTGTATCAAGGAGATTAAATTTGTTTGATCGTCCAGAGTCTGGGGAAAGAGCTGTTCTGGTACATATTAATCTAAATGAAGGCCAGGAAGATTTAAATGAATTAAAGGAGTTAGCAAGTTCGGCCGGGGCTGAAGTTGTTCACGTATTAACCGGGTCGAGGAAGTATCCAGATGCCAAGTACTTTATTGGTTCCGGAAAGCTAGAGGAATTAAAGGCTGCCATTGAAGAAACAGAGGCAGACCTGGTTTTGTTTAATCACGTATTAACGCCCAGCCAGGAACGTAATCTAGAGGCTGCACTTGAATTTCGAGTGGTTGATCGTAATGGGCTGATATTAGATATTTTTGCCTTACGTGCAAAATCTTATGATGGTAAATTACAGGTTGAATTGGCGCAATTAAACCACCTGTCTTCACGTTTGACCAGAGGCTGGACGCACCTGGATAGACAGAAAGGTGGTATCGGAATGCGGGGCACCGGAGAGACCCAGCTAGAGGATGATAGGCGTCAGGTAGGTGCACGAATAAAATTAGTGCAAAGCCGTCTGGAAAAAGTAGTAAAACAGCGACATCAAGGACGTGCCAGACGTAAGCGTTCAGAAATTCCAGGCTTATCATTGGTAGGCTATACAAATGCAGGGAAATCGACTTTATTTAATAGCCTGACGGGTGCAGATATATATGCAGCTGATCAGTTATTTGCTACCTTAGATCCGACGCTAAGGCGCTTTAAGTTAGCTAATGCTTCGGAAGTTGTTCTGGCAGACACTGTGGGTTTTATTCGTCATTTACCGCATGAATTAGTGGCAGCATTTAAATCGACTCTGCAGGAAGCAACAGAGGCAGATTTATTATTGCATGTTATTGATGCCAATGATGAGTATCGAGCTGAAACTATTGCTGAAGTTAATAGAGTGCTGAAAGAAATTGGGGCGGATATTAATAAGCAGCTAGAAGTCTATAATAAAATTGATTTACTCGATGACTTTGAACCACGGATAGATCGTAATGGTCTGGGTTTACCTATACGTGTCTGGGTGTCAGCAAAGACAGGAGCAGGTATGGACTCGCTGTTACAGGCTTTGGCGGAGCTTTTCTCTGCTAATAAAGTAACGCGCTTATGTCATTTATTACCTACTCAGGGCGGAGTACGTGCCAAATTATTTTCAGTTGCCAATATTATACGGGAAGATTTTACCGAGCAGGGAGGTTGGGACTTGCTGGTAGAGATTGATAAGCAGTATATGGGAGTTTTAACTGAAGTGGAAGTTGAAGAAATAAATTAAGGATGATTGTGTAATCATGATTTTTTTAGGATAATTACCAAGTGAAATCATACGGAATTATACATATGCTTTGCGTAAATATGGATGTGAAGTGTATTGTTGGGTAAATTTTTTTGCAGTATAAATGTGGAGTTAAATAATGTCTTGGAATGAACCGGGCGGTGATAAAAACAAAGACCCTTGGAGTGGTCGCAAAGAGGAAAATGGTCCTCCTGATTTAGATGAAGCAATTCGTTCTTTGCAAGATAAATTAGGTGGCTTGTTTGGTGGTAAAAAAGGAGAAGATGGTAATGATGATAAATCTCCGCCTTCACTGAAAGGGCTAGGCTTCTTGGCGGTAGGTGCGGTAGCTCTTTGGGCTGCAAGTGGTTTCTATATTGTTGACGAAGGAAATCGTGGTGTCGAATTACGTTTTGGCAAATATATTACCACCACTCAACCAGGTTTGAACTGGAAATTACCAGCTCCGATTGAAAAAGTTGAAATTGTTAATATTGCACAGATTCGCTCTCTAGAAGTTGGTTATCGTTCAGGCGGTGGTCGTAAGGGAACAGTCTCTAAAGAAGCGCTGATGTTGACAAAGGATGAAAATATTGTCGATGTACGTCTAGCGGTACAATATCAAGTCAGCGATGCAAAAAAATATTTATTCAATATTCTGAATCAGACAGCCACTTTGAAACAGGTAATTGAAAGTGTCGAACGTGGTGTTATCGGTGGTAATACCATGGATTATGTTTTGACAGAAGGGCGTACCAAGATTGTTGCTGATATCAAGACTGAAATTCAGAGTGTCATAGATTCTTATGAGTCGGGTATCATTATCACCAGTGTAAACTTACAAGATGCGCAGCCACCAGAACAGGTGCAAAGTGCTTTTGAAGATGCGATTAAAGCGCGAGAAGATAAACAGCGTTTGATTAATGAAGCTGAAGCCTATGCCAATGATATCGTGCCAAAAGCGCGAGGAGCTGCGGCTAGGGTTATACAGGAATCTGAAGGTTATAAATCACGTATTATTGCTTCTGCAGAAGGAGACGTGAGTCGTTTTACGCAGATTTTGGCAGAATATAAAAAAGCACCCAAAGTGACACGGCAACGTATTTATTTAGATACGATGGAAGAAGTTATGAGTGGTACTGATACTGTGATGGTTGATGTGGAAGGTGGTAATAATCTTATGTATTTGCCATTAGATAAGCTGGCAGCTAAGTCACAGGTAATGAGAAACCGGGTTAATGCTAATCAATCAGCTCCATCGGCAAGCCCGTCTTATAACCCAACTAACACACCTCGGCCTTCCAGTCGTGGTCGTACTCCAAGAGGACGTTAATCATGTCAGCAAATAAAATATTAGTGACTGTTGGGGCGATATTTACTTTTTTCATGATGTGTGTTTTTACTGTAACTGAAACAGAAAAAGCCATAAAGTTTAAATTTGGTGAGATTGTCAGATCAGACTATCAACCAGGTTTGCATTTTAAGTTTCCCTTTATTAATAACGTCAAAAAGTTTGATGCGCGTATATTAACTCTGGATTCTGCGCCGGAACGTTTTTTAACGGCGGAAAAGAAAAACGTCATCGTAGATTCATTTGTAAAATGGCGTATTGGCGATGTTACTACTTTCTATACTTCCGTGGCTGGAGATGCTTACCAGGCTAATATACGCTTAGATCAAATTATTAAAGATGCTTTTCGTAGCGAGTTTAGTAAGCGTGATATAAAACAGCTGGTTTCTACTGATCGTAGTGCAGTGCGTGAAGCATTGATTACTAATACGGCTAAAGCGGCAGCTCAATTAGGTATTGAGATTGTTGATGTACAAGTAAAACGTATTGATTTACCCAGTGAAGTGAGCCATTCTGTTTATAGCCGTATGGAAGCTGAGCGTGCGCGAGTTGCACGTGAGTTTAGATCGCAAGGGTCTGAAGCTGCTGAGAGAGTTCGTGCGGATGCGGATAAACAAAAAGAAATTATTCTGGCCGACGCCTATCGTGATTCAGAAATCATGAAAGGTCAGGGCGATGCAAAAGCTGCTGAGATCTATGCTAACGCCTATGGTAGAAATATTGAGTTTTATGCGTTTTACCGTAGTATGGCTGCTTATAAAGAAACATTTAGTAAATCAGCCAATATAATGGTTATAGAGCCAGATTCTGAATTCTTTAAATATTTTAAGCAAATGAAATAACAAAAGCATTTGCTTGATTGAATAATTTAACGCTCCGCTTTTGCGGGGCGTTTTTGTGTGAATTGGAAAATTATCATGTTGCAAAGAGACCCGTGGCTATTGCCAGATGGTGTTGAAGAAGTTTTACCTGAAGATGCTAAGCACCTAGAGACATTACGTCGCCAATTGCTTGATGTTTTTGAATGTTGGGGTTATGAAAAAGTAATTCCACCTTTTATAGATTATTTAGATTCACTGTTAACAGGGTCAGGTCATGACCTGAATTTGCAGACCTTTAAATTAACAGATCAATTGAGTGGTGAAGTATTAGGCATACGTGCCGATATGACCCCTCAAGTAGCAAGAATTGATGCGCATAGCTTAAGTCATCAGCAATCTACACGTTTATGTTATGAAGGAACAACTCTCCATACTCGTGGAGATGCATTAGATAAAACGCGTATCCCCATGCAAATTGGTGCCGAGTTATTTGGTCATGCCGGGATTGATAGTGATACCGAAGTTGTACAGCTTATGCTTGAAGTTCTGGCAATGGCGGGGTTGAAAAACGTACATCTTGATTTAGGGCATGTTGGTATTTATCGTGGGCTGGTTGCTCAGGCAAATTTGACAGCGGAACAAGAGCTGGCATTATTTGAGGTATTACAGCGTAAATCAAATAGTGAACTAGCAGAGCTATTAGATAGTTATGATATTCAGGCTGATTTACAAGCTGTTTTCTTAGCTTTACCAAAATTAAATGGTGATAAATCAGTATTGGCAAGTGCAAGAGAGATTTTTGTGGTTGCAGATGCAGGCGTAAACAATGCTTTAGCGCAGTTAGAAGAACTTGCTGGCATATTGCATGATTATTACCCAGAATTGACTATTAGTTTTGATTTAGCTGAACTACGTGGCTATCACTACCATACGGGTATGGTTTTTTCTGCGTTTGTTCCTGAAGTTGGTAAAGAAATTGCTCGTGGTGGGCGTTACGATAATATTGGCCAGATATTTGGTAGTGCCAGACCGGCCACAGGTTTTAGCGCAGATTTAAAAGTTCTGGCAGCACTGACCAAAAAAGATCAGGAAAAAGATGTAGTGGTAAAAATCCTGGCGCCTATTGCCATAGGTGATCGCGCATTAGATGAGAAGGTGCGTGACCTTCGGGCTACTGGAAGTATAGTGATTAAACAACTATCTGGACAGCAAAATCAAGCTGAACAACTAAGGTGTAATCAACTATTAGAAAAAATTGATGAGAACTGGGTTCTTGTCCCGTTAAATTAATCTGGAACTGTTATGGGTAAAAATGTTGTAGTTATCGGCACGCAATGGGGCGATGAAGGCAAAGGTAAATTAGTTGATTTGTTAACCGATCAGGCAAAAGCAGTGGTACGTTTTCAGGGCGGCCATAATGCTGGGCATACACTGGTTATTGATGGCAAAACGACAGTTTTACATTTAGTTCCTTCGGGTGTCTTGCGTGAAGACGTACAATGTTTAATTGGTAATGGCGTGGTGTTATCACCGGAAGCCTTGCTTACAGAGATAAAAATACTGGAAAAATCTGGTATTCCTGTGCGTTCACGTTTATTAATTAGTGAAGCCTGTGCGTTGATTTTACCGATTCATGTTGCCATTGATCAGGCGAGAGAAGTTGCTAAAGGTGCTAAAGCCATTGGTACAACTGGACGAGGTATCGGTCCGGCTTATGAAGATAAAATTGCTCGTCGAGGTATTCGTGCGGCAGATTTATTAAATCCTGAGTTATTTACTGAAAAGTTACGTGAATTAACGGCATTTCATAATTTCATGCTAACAGAATACTATAAAGTGCCTGCAGTCGATTTTGACACTATGCTGGCCGATTCTTTAGAGCTGGCAGAGCATATTAAGCCGATGTTAATTGATGTTGCTGAAAAGCTGCATGATTACCAGGCTAAAGGTGAGAATTTACTATTTGAAGGTGCTCAAGGAGCCTTGCTTGATATTGATCATGGAACTTATCCTTATGTTACTTCATCAAATACCACAGCCGGTGGAGCCGCGACAGGAACAGGCGTAGGTCCTTTAGATATTGATTATGTGCTGGGGATTACTAAAGCCTATTCTACCCGTGTTGGTAATGGACCTTTTCCAACTGAATTAGATGATGCTTATGGTCAGCATTTGGGTGAAAAAGGTCATGAATTTGGCGCTACAACCGGAAGAAAAAGACGTACCGGCTGGTTTGATGCGGTCTCTATGCGTAAATCAGCACAAATGAATTCACTAAGTGGTATTTGTCTAACTAAATTAGATGTACTGGATGGTCTGGATAAAATCGGTATTTGTACTGCCTATAATATTGCTGGCGAAGAAACAACTATTGCGCCACTAGGTGCAGAGAAGTATGAAGCCTGTAAGCCTGTTATTGAATACATGGATGGCTGGACTGATGAAACGCGGGGTGTTACTGAGCTAGATAAATTACCTGCGAATGCACTGGTTTATATTAAACGCTTAGAAGAGCTGGTTGGTGTTGAAATCTCTATTTTATCCACAGGCCCAGAGCGTAACGAAACGATTGTTTTAAATAATCCTTTTGCTTAATTTTCCATTAAGCTAGTTCCCACGCTCTGCGTGGGAATTCATTTGAGAACGCTCAGCGTTCCTTGACGCAAGCGTCAGTCCATGTGTTCCCGCGCAGAGCGTGAGAACGAGAGGCTTTGTAAAAAATCCATATTAAGGTTTTTACTTAAGCTTTTGTCATTTCCCCCCCCCAAAAATTATGTACAAATATGATGGCCTGCTTATTCATCAGGAATATGATGAACACGGCCCTATAGAAATCGTCGAAACGGATGGTGTACGTGCTCTGCATTTTGGTACACACCCTAGGCAACAGTGCATTTACTAACTTGTAATCAGCCTATTATTGACCTAACAGAAAAGATGATTGCATACGCGCATGCTTTCCTGAAGAACCATAAAATATCCGGAATCATTTTAAAAGATAAGTCGCCTAGTTGCGGCGTGGGAAATTGTAAACAATGGAATGAGGCGGGGGAAGTGCAGCACCATGGTACAGGGGTTTTTGCTGCTACGGTACGGAAGTTAAAACCGGGCTTACCGATGTTGCAAAGTAATGTAGTGACTCAAGCAAGTGATCTGGATGATTTTATACAAAAAGTAGACGGATATGAATATTAAGATACGTCATCAGGGGAAACAGGATTATCTAAGTTGTTGGCGGAAAATGCAGGATTATACCTTATCCAGAGATATTGATAGTGCTGATGAAATCTGGATCGTTGAACACTCTCCTGTCTTTACTCAGGGGTTAAATGGCCAGCCAGAACATTTATTACAGGTCTCAGATATTCTGGTGGTCGATACTGATAGGGGAGGGCAAATTACTTATCATGCGCCTGGGCAGTTAGTTGTTTATACCTTAATCGATATAAAACGAAGAGGCATCGGTGTACGTCAGTTGGTAACCGTCCTGGAACAGGCTATGATCG
>NZ_BDMN01000116.1 GCF_002189065.1 Bathymodiolus platifrons methanotrophic gill symbiont | reverse complement strand
GGGAGATATAAAAATCCCCTATAGAGATGACGATGCGCATCAATTAAGATCATATATTAAATACTATCAATCACTTAACAAAGAAAAGACGCGCCAAAAGAATTATCTTGAGGCAGCAGAAATTAACCAGGAAGATGACTATATTCTTAAGCAAGTGAGAAAAAGAATTAAACAAATTGATAAAGAGCAAGAAAACTTAATGGCCTTATCAATGAAGCTTATAAAGGCAAATACTGAGTATTTGAATGCCTATGAAAACATTACTTCTATTAAAGGGCTCGGTCAAAAAAGCGGTATCGTATTGCTTTATCTCTTTCTAAGATACCCTAATGTAGTGACTCAAGCAAGTGATCTGGATGATTTTATACAAAAAGTAGACGGTTATGAATATTAAGATACGTGATCAGGGGCAACAGGATTATCTAAGTTGTTGGCGGAAAATGCAGGATTATACCTTATCCAGAGATATTGATAGTGCTGATGAAATCTGGATCGTTGAACACTCTCCTGTCTTTACTCAGGGGTTAAATGGCCAGCCAGAACATTTATTACAGGTCTCAGATATTCCGGTGGTCGATACTGATAGGGGAGGGCAAATTACTTATCATGCGCCTGGGCAGTTAGTTGTTTATACCTTAATCGATATAAAACGAAGAGGCATCGGTGTACGTCAGTTGGTAACCGTCCTGGAACAGGCTATGATCGGAACTCTTGCCCAATATGGTTTACAGGCAGTGGCTAAAGCCCAGGCGCCAGGTGTTTATATACAGGGTAACAAAATTGGCTCAGTTGGCTTGCGCATTAAAAAAGGCTGTAGTTATCATGGATTGAGTTTAAATAATAATATGGATTTAACGCCTTTTTCTTATATTAACCCCTGTGGTTACCAGGGGTTACAAGTTACCCAGTTAGCTAATCTAGGGGTCAATATCAAGACTAATGAATTAGCGATACCTGTGGTGAATTCTATTGCTAATGCTCTGCAAGCATTAAGCTGAAGCATCAATTGTGCATAGTTTTAATCTCAGTTATTGATTTCATAGAGATTCAAGAATTACGACTTAATCTTAGTGGCTGGCTAAAATACGAATACATTGCCCGTAATGCTTCTGAGTATCATGGTAATGCTTTATACCTACAGAGTCATACGCCGGAATATTTGGCAACTGTGCCTGCATCGGTGCGCTTTGAGAACGACCCTTTAATCAGACAATTTAATCTTGTCGATAGAAATACTAATAAGGTGAGTTTTTCTGCAAACTGGTTACCTCTGGAGCCTTTAAGTGTTGGGTTTAATGGACATTACAGTCAGGATGATTACGATCAAAGTGAATTAGGTTTGACTTTTGCAGATAATTTTAGCGGAACTGTGGATCTTAATTACGCAATAAATGAAGGCCTCAGTTTATATGGTTTTTATACTTACGAATTTTTTCAGAATCAGCAGGATGGTTATACTCGTTTTTCTAATGTAGGGTTAGATTCCCGCAACCCAGAACAATTCTGGGAGGTGAATACCAGGGATAAGGTTAATACTGTGGGGGTAGGTGTAGACTGGAGCGTGATTAAGGATATAGTTTATTTACAGCTAGATTATTCTTATTCTTATTCTGATGCACTGACTGAGACTGATACCGAGCAGGGAAGTAATCTCAATGGTGAACCGCTACCCGATTTAAAAACGATTTTACATAGCTTAAATGTCCGTGCTAATTACAGGGTACTGGAAAATATGCGCCTGCAACTGAGTTATCGGTATGAGTTTTTTGTTACTGATGATTATGCTCTGGATAATATATTTCCCGATAGTATTGACGAGGTACTCAGTCTAGGTAATGTTAGCCCGGATTATAACGCGCATGTAGTGGGGCTTAGTGCTTTTTACGAATTTTAAGCCTGTGTAGTCATTGTTTCTAGGATAATAGACAGCCTGATTTAGATCTTTTGTCGGTTAACGTTAGTTGACTTAGCGACTTGAAAAACCATGTAGTAAGCCCCATCATGTTGTTAATGCAAATGGGTTTCATTTCGTAAAGTAAATAAGTATATTTCATCGCTAATTGTTTTACGCAGCCGCTTAAAATCAGGGAAACGGAGCCTAAGCGGAGTGATGATTTTTAGT
>NZ_BDMN01000115.1 GCF_002189065.1 Bathymodiolus platifrons methanotrophic gill symbiont | reverse complement strand
GCCATTCAAACGAATGATCATGATTTCCCTAGCTCTGCAACAGGCAGTGTTATTCCTCATGGGTTTTATGACCTCAAACGAAACACAGGATATATCACGCTTGGAACGAGTCATGATACCAGTGAATTTGCCTGTGATAGCTTATTTCAATGGTGGGTAAACGAGGGTATTATTCATTATCCTAAAGCAAAATCATTGTTGATCCTTTGCGATGGTGGAGGGAGTAACAGCTCACGGCACTACATTTTTAAAGAAGATTTACAAAAGACTGCGAATGCACTTGGATTGGAAATTAGGATTGCCCACTATCCTCCTTATACCTCCAAGTATAATCCCATTGAACATCGTTTTTTTCCTCATGTGACTCGTGCTTGTGAAGGTGTTGTATTTGACTCGGTTGAAACAGTTAAAACATTGATTTCTAGAACATCAACGTCAAAAGGACTAACAACAATTGTTCACATACTCGACAAAATATACGAGACAGGACGAAAATATGCCGCTGACTTCAAAGAAATAATGCCGATTGTATTTGATACACATTTACCAAAATGGAATTACCGTGCAATTCCTCAAGAATAATTAATATCGGGAAGTTGTTTCGTGCTTATTCCTTAGGGTCTAGCGTAAAGAAATCGTTTCATTGCGTCCTTTAGTTTCAAAGTCTAGTTTTCCTTCACAAGCTAACCAGCCTATTGCGCGTTGAACTTCTCTTTTGTTCAGTTTTGTGACGGTAGTTATCTTTGTTGCACTCGCTGGGCCATTTTCATCTAGAAAAGACCAGATTTTTCCTGCAGCTGTACCGATTGAATCACTCATTGTTTTGCCTCATTAAATAAATATAAAAAAAATTAAGATTGTGGTTGTTCCGGAAGAACGATATTAAGTTCTAGGGTTTCCTGTTCATCGTCGCTATCAAAAGTAACTGAGACATCATTCAGGTCAATTTGAATGTATTTCTGGATGACTTTTAATAGTTCTTTTTGTAGTTCGGGTAGGTAGGACGGCTGATTGCGTGCGCTTCTTTCGTGTGCAACAAGAATTCGCAAGCGTTCTTTAGCTAATTTAGCGGAGTTGGGTTTAGTTGTTTTAAAATAGTCCAGTAAGCTCATTACTTGCTCCTAAATAAACGACCAAATAGTCCTTTTTTGTCTTCATCGATAAACCTATGGGGTTTATCTTCACCCAGATAGCGGGCTACGATATCAGCGTATGCCTGACCCGCGTTACTGTCTTCATCCAGAATTACGGGAGTACCCGAGTTAGAAGCATTGAGTACGGACTGTGATTCTGGAATAACGCCAAGCAGATGCAGAGATAAAATATCCTGCACATCTTCAACACTTAGCATTTCACCTAGTTTTACGCGTTTAGGATCGTAACGAGAGAGTAAAAGATATTCATTTATAGGTTCATCGCCATTTTCTGCACGTTTTGATTTGCTGGATAAAATACCTAGCATACGATCAGAATCCCGAACTGAAGCAATTTCCGGGTTGGTAATAACAAAGGCATCATCAGCAAAATACATTGCCAGGTTAGCGCCGCGCTCAATACCTGCTGGTGAATCGCAAACTATATATTTAAAAGTCTTGGATAGTTCTTCCAGTATTTTACCAACGCCTTCTTTGGTTAAAGCATCTTTATATCGAGTTTGTGAGGCAGGTAATATATATAACTGCTTGCAACGTTTATCTCTAATAAGAGCCTGGTTTAAAGTTGCTTCGTCATTGATAACGTTAACAAAATCGTAAACAACTCGGCGTTCACAACCTAAGATAAGGTCCAGGTTACGCAGGCCGACATCAAAATCTATAACGGCAGTTTTATGACCTTTTTTAGCGAGCCCCATGGCAATAGCGGCGCTAGTTGTGGTTTTACCAACTCCGCCTTTTCCAGAAGTTACTACGATAATTCTAGCCAATGGTTTGTCTCCTAAATTTTTTGGATAATGAGTGCTTGTTTGCTTAAATAAATTTGTACGGGGGCATTGCGGTCTGACTCGATGATGTCTTCACTGACACGGTAGTTTCCTGCAATAGAAATTAATTCAGCCTGTAAGTCAGAGCAAAAAATACGTGCATTTTCGTTGCCTTGTACGCCTGCTAAGGCACGGCCTCTAAGCGTGCCGTAAACATGAATATTGCCTTCCGCCATGATTTCAGAGCCTGCGCTAACCTGTGCAATAACAGCTAGGTCACCTTCTGCATAGACACGCTGCCCCGAGCGTATAGGCTGGGTAACAATGGTGGTTTCAACGCTGGTTTCCTGTTGTTTTTCAGGGTTTTCTGTTTTTGCTAGCTTGGTTTCTTTACTGGCTATCGTAAGAGGTTTGCGTGCATTGTTACCACCGAGAGCGGATAAGGCTGGTAGCATTAAAGCATTTGCTGCTTGCTGTTGCTCTTTTGTGCCGCCGCGAATACCGATCGGAAACATGCCTGCATTTCGAATAGCATCAACTAATAAGGCGATGTCTAATTCTTGATTTGCTAGAGCCTGCAGGTCTATCAGTAATGATGAATTAGTAAAGAATTCAGGAGCCTGTTTGATTTTTTCATTTAATTGATGCGTTATGGCTGTAATATCCGTACTAAATAAATTTAGAGATGGGATTGTAACCACGCCGCTTTTAAACTCAAAAGCAGGTGAATTTGATGGTGTAGGTTGAGAGTCGGTGGGCATTGAAAAATTAAAAATAACTAGCTAATAGTGTGATTCTATCATTGCTAATATAAAAAAAATACTATGCTAAAAAAATATATTAATTTAGCGTAGGAAAAGGTTTTTATTCTTAAGTCTCTCTTAATGTTAGGGAAAATAAGTTACCCACAGAACCTGTGGATAACTTTGTGTATAAAGCAAGGAAAAGTACACTTAAAGCTTACTTATTAAGTGTGGACACTAGATTGTATGAAAAAACTACAATCTAATAAATCCCTTTAATATCATGTTGTTGTGTTTGTCAGTGTCTTGAAAAGGCAATAGGATATTAGTTTTCTTACGCAAACCCCGAACTTGTGTGTAACTAATTGGGTGGTGGGTTAAATCTGTTATTAGGCATGAATATCTCGTCCAAATTCGACTTTATTAATTAATAGTCCAATGACAATATCATGCATTTGTTCTATTTTGGAAAAACAGATTGTTCGACGCGTTAAGCGTTTAACCCATGTTCTAAAATTTAGGTTTTTTCGTTCAATTTTTTGAGTGTTTTGTTTGCCTATTTCATGTTCATTTACATCTAAGT
>NZ_BDMN01000114.1 GCF_002189065.1 Bathymodiolus platifrons methanotrophic gill symbiont | reverse complement strand
GCGCTCACCATCAGACTGATTAAATATACACTGGAGGGCAAGACCTACTGTATCGGCACAACATTGCTTGACGAACGATACACGATTGACGCATTAAAAGAGGTCTATCACGCCCGCTGGGGAATTGAAGAGCTGTATAAAATCAGTAAAAATATGATTGTGGTCGATGACTTCCATGGCCGAAGTGAGCGTACCGTAAAACAGGAATTGTTTGCCCATTTTGTACTGATCACCATGAGTAGACTCTGTACCAATGAATCTGAAAACTTATTAAATAGTCTGTTAAATCTGCAACCAGACGAAATGGATCCGAAACAAACAATACAGGCAAACTTTAAAAATAGCCTGGCAACCATGTCGAGGCATCTGGAAGATATCATGTTTGTTCCGGCACGCTGTATCAAAAAAGTGATGGATGACATTGTCAGCTCTATTTCACGAAATCATCAAAAGCTCAGACCGGGTCGATCCTATATTAGGAAATCCAAAAAGCCTGTGAACAAATGGCGGGGGTGTGAATCGACGGCCTAATGTAGATTTGAAATGGGTAAAGTGATTTCTCATGCGATTGCATTCGTGCGGGCTCTTAACCGAAGGGGGGTAATGGCTTAAGCGAATGCTATTGGGTAATGACCAGACTCCGTTGGGGTGGGTATGACTGTCTTTAGGGTTGGCATTGATTTCAGATTTAGCTAATAGTTTAAAGCCAGCCTGTTCTGCAAGTTGAATAACATAGGCTTCAGTCACATACCCAGAAAGTGCTTTGGGGTCTTGATGGATTTGTGCAGCATTACGATGCTCTACAATACCTAGGATACCACCCGCCTTCAAAGCTCTATACATCGCATTAAACACCCGCTCGGCCTGGCCGGACTTCATCCAGTTATGTACATTACGAAATGTAAGTACGCGGTCTGCAGAGTTTTCAGGTGCGATTTCTAATAGTGCGGGTGGTTGTAAAGTAGTAATAATTACTTTGCCATAAATATCAGGACTGGCTGTTAATTTGTGCTTAAATTTATCTAAGTTTCTGGAAAAGTAAGGAACTGTTGAATTGGCATCGAAATGAGCTGCATAAAGTAAGCCTTGGTCTTTTAAGTAAGGAGCAAGAATTTCTGTGTACCATGCTTTTCCACCTGGCCATATTTCAACTACCGTCATACTGGGTTCAACGGCAAAAAAATCCAGGGTAGACTGAGGGTTTCTATAAATATCTCTATTTTTATGCTGAGTTGAACGGTGCTCGCCGCTAATGCTTTTTGTCGCGAGCCCGAGTCGGCACTGCTATTAAAACTAAGCAATAGCAGTGCTAATAAAAAGATTTTTAAGTGCATGTTATTGAGCCTTATTGATTAATTGATATAAACTTAAAGCTGCTAGTCCTATAAAGGCAAGAAATGTCCAGCCCGGAATGCTCAGCCCAAATAATGTCCATAAAACATCAGCGCACTCGCCCGTGCCGCTAAGCATTAACTTCAATGTCTCAGTTAACGGAAAATTTTCAAAAATATAACTAAGGCCTGGACTGCATTCAGGTACTTCATCGGCCGGTAAATTCTGTAGCCAGACATGCCGAGCAGAAATAGCAGAACCAGCCAGTGCAAATATAGCACCGAGTATCGCATAACGTTGGATGCCCTTTTGAGCTGGGTTATGCACGGCGGCGATAAAAAAGGTAACCCCGGCGATTAAAATAGCGATGCGTTGCGAGATGCAGAGTGGGCAGGGCTCCATTTCTTCTACAAACTGAAAGTATGCGCCTACTGCTAGCATGGAAAAACAGCTTAGGAAGCCGAGGAAAAACCAGGTTCTGGCTTTAAATTGAATCATTGAATCACTCCTATGTCTTTTTTAAATTTTCTGATATCCCGATTAGCACCTAATACGACTAAAATATCGCCTACATCGAGTTTATGATCTTGCTCGCCGAGAGAGAAGTATAACTTGTCTCCCAATTCTTTATCGACTACACCGATTAAAAATAAGTTATATTTCATATTTAAGTTTAATTGGCTAGTCAGAGTTTTGTCTAAAATAGAGTGTTCTGGAATGGTGATTTCAGCCATATGTAAATCAGCGCGTCCAAAAACAGCTTGATCCAGTACCCAGGTAATACTTGGTTTAGTCAGAAGTTGATAGACTTTGTTACTACATATTTCGTAGGGATCTATGATTTTACTGGCTCCGGCAGCTAATAACTTTTCGGCTGAGTCAGGGTGATTAACGACAGCGATAATTTTTAACTGTTGATCCAGTGCCCGGGCAGAAAGTGTCAGAAATACATTTTCTGAATCTTTCTCTAAAAAGCAAAAAAGTGTTGCTACTTGAGACCCTATTCCGAGATCAACTAGCTCATCATCTTGACGGTAATCTAGAAGTTGTGCAGGCAGGCCCTTCTGTTCGGCGAGTTCTATTTTTTCAGGATCATCGTCCAGAATAAGCAAGTTATGTTGTTTTTCACTGAGTTGAGAAATTAGCTCAAATGACATGCTGTTGTAGCCGAAGATAGCAATCAATTTATT
This sequence comes from Bathymodiolus platifrons methanotrophic gill symbiont, assembly GCF_002189065.1. Classification (GTDB taxonomy): domain Bacteria; phylum Pseudomonadota; class Gammaproteobacteria; order Methylococcales; family Methylomonadaceae; genus Methyloprofundus. The sequence goes on along the minus strand of NZ_BDMN01000114.1, from coordinate 2,762 downwards.
GTCCATGGCGTCCTTCTCCGTAAGCGACTGGTTTCTATTAAATCCTGTAAATGTTCAATGCTAAGTTGTCGACCCAGAAGAACAAGAATATCACCCTTATGAAGTACAAAGCTGGATTCGGGGTTAAAATAAAAATGTTGATTATGCAGTTTATATCGATTTCTGCGCTTAGCATGGATCGGGTTGTCACTAACGATTCCAATCAGGCGTGCTTTATACTGATTGAAGCAGGCTTTTTGTAGCGAGACGCCATCCAGGAAACAATTTTGGGAGATAGTAATGGCTTCAATTTTGACATCTTTATCATCATGAAGAATGCCATGAATCGCCTCAAATGCAACGGGTTGGCCTATATATTCAGCAGCAAGAAGTCCAGCTGAAGTATAAGGTTGAACCAGATAATTAGCTCCGGCCTGATAAAACTTTTTTACATTATCCTCGCGGTTGGCACGGGAAATAATGGTAATGTCAGGGTTTAAATAACGGCTGGTCAGGGTAATGTAAACATTAGTGACATCATCACCGGTAGTGCATAAAACAGTTTTAGCTCCATGGTTAATACCTGCCTGTTCTAATGTGGTATTTTTACTGGCATCATCATGTAAGGCGATATATTCCTTTTTTTGAGCTAAAGCGATGTGCTGTTCATCTATGTCTATGACCACAAAATTCAGTTTATTAGCGTGTAACTGGCTAGCGATTTCTTGCCCGACACGACCAAAGCCACAAAGGATAGTTGACTGTGTACATTTTTCTATACTTGCTTTTAAACGATCATCCTGGAACTCACTCATTTTCTCATTAAAAGCGGCGACGATGATGGATGTGAAAAAGGCGAGCATACCTAATCCAGAAATAATTAGTGCTGTAGTGACTAAGCGGCCTCCCGTAGTCACAGGAGTTATATCGCCATAGCCAACAGTGGAAATGGTTACAACAGCCCAATAAAAAGCATCATAGAGGTCAGAGATCTGACCACCCACATTTTGATTTTCAAACATATAAATTGCTGTGCTAGCAATGAAAATCAAAAAGCTCATTAAAAATGCCAGGGTTGTTAATTCAAAACGTTTGCTACTTAATACGCCCAGAAACATTTGTGTACTTTGCGAATAACGCAGTAGTTTAAAAAGCCGAAAAATAAGAAAAACACGTAGGATACGCAGAGGTCTATAGCCTGGTAAAATTGCTAAAAGATCAATTATTGCGCTGGGTGAAAAGATGTAGCTGAGTTTACTGCTAACTGAAGTTTCCCAATAATTATTTATGGTAAAATTGAAACTATGCTACAACTATATGAAAAAAATAGTCTTTTCATTCGTTTCAAATGCTATTGCCTAAGGGGAATTAAGTAGGGGTTTGCTATAAACATGGCAAAACCACCTAAAATAAACCTCGATACACCAGCATTGTGTATTTCAGCTACTCAATAATTGGGAAACTTCAGCTGCTAATAATCACTGTGAAAACTTTATATAAGCGAAAAGGGGTGTCTAAATATTCGCTATTTTCATATTGTTTAATAATTAAATTGTGAGTGTCAGAGTATAACCAGCCACGTAGTAGATATTCGCAGATAAAAATAAAAACCACAAATCTCTCAAAATAAATAGCCCAATCGCCCACTTCATTTTGAACTTCATAAATTAGTGAAAATACACTACTTATCACTAGAATAATCATAAACACATCAAAGCAGGATTTTAGTTTGCTCTGAGGGTTTTCTAATAAAGCATAGAAAAAAGTTTTGGTTTTTTGATAGCGAGTTGATGTTTTAAGACTATAGGCAAAAAAAAGTAGTAAACGAATATGCATAATCGTATGTGTGAAAGCTACTGCGTTAATTCTGAAAAAAGATACTGTGTTCTGCGTGGTGATATCTTGTTTGCTGATAGTTGAGTGTAGCGGGTTTTATATTACATCCTGAAGGTAAAGCATTTATTTGCTAACTGGTTCTATAAAAACCCGGCTAACTGACGTAATGCCTGGCCGCGATGGCTCAACTGGTTTTTCCTTTGTGCAGATAATTCGGCTGAACTGCAGTTCTCAGCAGCTAACCAGAATACAGGGTCATAACCAAAGCCGTTAGAGCCTCGGGTGTGATTTAAAATGCTTCCTCCCAGCTTCCCTGGCTAATTAGCGGAAAGGGATCATTTGCATGGCGCATTAGCACAATAACGCAGACAAACTGTGCGCTACGTTGCGATTCTGGAATATCCACCATGTCATCAAGTAATTTTTGCAGGTTTTCCTGATCGGTTGCTTGTGCGCCCGCATAACGAGCTGAAATAACACCTGGAGCACCTTTTAAAGCATCGACAATCAGTCCGGAATCATCTGCAATCGCCGGTAAATTGCTATGTAGTGCAGCATTTCTTGCCTTGATAATGGCATTTTCTATAAAGGTACTGCCAGTTTCTTCGGCTTCCTGAATATTAAACTGTTGCTGAGGAACAATAGAGCTAGTACTCAAAATTGTTTGTATTTCTTTTATTTTTCCAGAGTTTCCGCTGACTAAGACAATTTTTTCTGAATTGAGAAATGACATAGAGTGATTTAAATTTTCGATGAAAATTAGCTTGCTTGTGTAATGGTTAACTAAATTATAGATGTCTTCGGCAATATGGGGGGGGGGGTATTTTTGATTTAATAGCTGATCAATAATAAACTGAAGTTTCCTAGAAATTCATCAAGCGACCATGCGTAACAAAACGGTGGTAGTGGGTTAAATCTGTTATTTCACTTAAATAATTAGGAGAAGT
>NZ_BDMN01000113.1 GCF_002189065.1 Bathymodiolus platifrons methanotrophic gill symbiont | reverse complement strand
TGGTAAAATTGAAACTATGCTACAACTATATGAAAAAAATAGTCTTTTCATTCGTTTCAAATGCTATTGCCTAAGGGGAATTAAGTAGGGGTTTGCTATAAACATGGCAAAACCACCTAAAATAAACCTCGATACACCAGCATTGTGTATTTCAGCTACTCAATAATTGGGAAACTTCAGATTTTCTAATAAAGGTTAAATCAATTTTGCCGAGATACTTATTAACCCTGATTGTTAATTGTGCGCATTAAGAGCCTCAGTCTGTTTGTTTAATAAGTCAGCAATGCCGGATTTAGCTAATTCTAACATCGCATTTAATTCATCCTGACGGAAGGCATGGCCTTCGGCGGTCCCTTGTACTTCAATGAATGCAGCGGCATCATTCATAACAACATTCATATCGGTTTCGGCATTGCTATCTTCCTTGTAGTCTAGATCTAATACTGGGATGCCCTTAAATATACCAACAGAAATGGAAGCAACTTGACCGTGTATAGGGTTTTTAGTAATTTTCTTTTGTCGTAAAAGTTTATCAATTGCAATTGATAACGCAACAAAGCCTCCGGTAATAGAGGCAGTACGAGTTCCCCCGTCGGCTTGTAAAACATCGCAATCAATTGTGATAGTGCGTTCGCCTAAAGCTGATAAATCAATTGCTGCGCGCAGGGAGCGGCCAATAAGGCGCTGGATTTCCTGAGTCCGGCCGCCTTGTTTACCCTGGCTAGCTTCACGTCCCATGCGGGTATGCGTAGAGCGAGGCAACATACCGTATTCTGCCGTTACCCAGCCTTCACCTTTGCCTCTTAAAAAGCGAGGAACCCGGTTTTCGACACTTGCAGTGCATAGCACGCGGGTTTCGCCGAACTCAACTAAAACCGAACCCTCGGCATGCTTAGTGTATCCACAGGTAAATTTTACCTCTCTTAGTTGATCGGGTGCGCGTCCGCTAGGTCTCATTATCTATCTCTATAAAATTAAAAAGAGCTAGAGTATACCTGAATGTCTGTCTGAGTATGAGTAGTAGAATGAAAATTTTTTTGTGCCAGAAAATGAGTTCCTAGTATTGTGTAAATTTTTTAGTTCCATACTCTCATTTTTCATAGAGCGTAAGTGGCGATATTTTCGTTAAAATCACTAATCATCTATTTTATTTTTTGTAATGTATTCAATTGATAATAAAGGAATAATTATTGCATAGGCCGTTAAAAAAACTATCGGGATAAGATTTATATTTGTAATTAGTGAAATATCTGTTTATACTGCGCCTTCAAATTAAGTAGCGAGCGTGGCGGAATTGGTAGACGCGCTGGTTTTAGGTACCAGTATCTTATGATGTGAGAGTTCAAGTCTCTCCGCTCGCACCACTTAATGAACACAAGATTTATTAACGATAATCATCGTTAAATCCCCGAGATACATTCCCAACGCGGGAAATCATAGTCAACCCATATAAAAAAATATTTTTTGAGGTAAAGCAATGCAAGTCTCTGTCGAAAAGACATCAGAATTAAGCAGAAAAATGACCGTTACTGTGCCTGAAGAGGTTGTTCAGGAAAAAGTTAATGCGCGACTAAAGTCATTAGCTCGTGAGGTTAAGGTCGACGGATTTCGTCCAGGAAAAGTTCCGCAAAAAGTCGTACAAAAGATGTATGGGGCGCGTGTTAAAGAAGAAATTACCGGTGACTTAATACAGACAAATTATATTCAGGCATTGCAGGGTAATGATTTACGCCCGGCTGGCATGCCACATATTGAGCCGATCGAAAGTGAAGAAGGCTTTACTTTTTCTGCTGTTTTTGAAGTTTATCCAGAATTTACATTAGATGCAGTAGAGTCAATTGAAGTTAACCGACCTGTTGCGAATGTTGAGTCGAGTGACATCGATGCCATGGTTGATAAGCTAAAAGAACAAAAGAAAAGCTGGGAGGCATCAGAGCAGGATGCACAACAAGGTGTTCAGGTCACGATTACGTTTTCCGGTACCTGTGAAGGTGAAAACTTTACAGATGGAACGGTAGAAGATTTTCAAGTCGAATTAGGTTCAAAGCGTATGATTCCTGGGTTTGAAGATCAGTTGATAGGTCTTGCAGTAGGTGCAAAAAAGACATTTGAAGTCACTTTCCCTGAAGATTATGGTAATAAAAAAATAGCGGGCAAAGTCGCTGCATTTGATGTTGAAGTATTTAAAATTGAAACTTCTACTCTACCAGAGATTGATGAGGAATTTATCAAAGCTTATGGTATAGAGAGTGGAGAAGTTGAAGCGTTTCGTGCTGATGTGGAAAAAAACATGCAGCGTGAGCTAGCGCAAGGACTTAAAGTCAGGCTTAAAAATTCAGTCATGGATGCATTATACGATGCTGTACCAGTATCTTTGCCTGCGGCTATGGTTGATCAAGAGGTCGAAAGTTTAATGAAGCCGTATTACGAGAATGCAAAAAAACGTAATGTGGACGTTAATGAAATTAAGCCAGCAAGTGCTGATTTTGAAGATCAGGCAAAACGTCGCGTAGCCTTGGGTTTGATTTTAGCTGAAATTATTCAGAAAAATGAAATTAAAGCTGATGCTGACAAAATTCGTGCTGTGATTGATGATATGGCGCAAAGCTACGAAGATCCAGAACAAGTTGTTAACTGGTACTATGGTGATAAAGAGCGCCTAGCTGAAATTGAGCAAATGGTATTAGAAGATGCAACGGTTGCATGGGTATTAGATAAAGTAAAGGTCACTGATGAGGCAATCTCATTCAGTGATGTAATGGAACCTGCGACACAAAAATAAGAGGCTGGAAATGACAAATAGCCATAATGGAATGGGGAGTATTATATCGCCCGAGGCTGCTGGTGGATTAGTGCCTATGGTCATAGAGCAAACCGCACGTGGGGAGCGCTCTTATGATATTTACTCGCGCCTGTTAAAAGAGCGGGTTATTTTTCTGGTGGGTCAGGTTGAAGATTACATGGCTAACCTTATTGTGGCTCAGTTGTTATTTTTAGAATCTGAAAATCCTGATAAAGATATACATCTATATATTAATTCGCCGGGTGGTTCGGTGACAGCCGGGATGGCAATTTATGATACCATGCAGTTTATTAAGCCTAACGTAAGTACTATGTGTATAGGTCAGGCTGCGAGTATGGGGTCTTTGTTGCTGGCTGGTGGCGCGGCAGGTAAAAGGTATTGTCTGCCACACTCTCGGGTAATGATTCACCAGCCTTTAGGTGGCTTTCAAGGGCAGGCATCTGATTTTGATATTCATGCGCGTGAAATATTAACCATACGTGAAAAATTGAATAGAATTCTGGCGCATCATACCGGAAAGGATATTAAGGAAATTCAAAAGGATACTGATAGAGATAATTTCTTGAGTGCGGACGAGGCGGTTGATTATGGATTGATTGATGAAGTCTTATCTAGCAGAACAGAGTCCTGATAGTAAAAATCATTAATGAAGGTTAAGCGATGAGTAAAGATAGTAAAAGCGATAAAATTTTGTATTGTTCATTTTGTGGTAAAAGCCAAAGTGAAGTAAGAAAACTTATTGCTGGACCTTCTGTCTATGTCTGTGATGAGTGCGTTGATCTTTGTAATGACATAATTAAAGAAGAGCTGGCTAATGATGTTAGTGAGCTAGAGGGAGAAGAAGGGCAGAAGAGATTGCCTAAGCCCAAGGAAATTAAAGCCGCACTAGATGAATATGTTATTGGCCAGGAACAGGCTAAAAAGATATTATCAGTTGCTGTTTACAATCACTATAAGCGTATAAATAATAAAGAAAAAAATAGTGATGAAGTTGAGCTGGGTAAAAGTAACATCTTATTGATTGGGCCGACAGGTTCCGGTAAGACTTTACTGGCTGAAACGTTGGCAAAAGTACTTGACGTGCCTTTTAGTATTGCTGATGCAACAACATTAACTGAAGCAGGTTATGTCGGTGAAGATGTAGAAAATATTATTCAAAAAATTCTACAAAAATGTGATTTTGATGTTGAGAAGGCGGAAGCGGGCATTATCTATATCGATGAGATTGATAAAATATCCCGAAAATCCGAGAATCCATCTATTACCCGCGATGTCTCTGGTGAAGGGGTGCAGCAAGCATTATTGAAATTAATTGAAGGTACGATTGCTTCGGTATCACCTCAGGGTGGGCGTAAAAACCCTCAGCAAGAGTTTGTTCAGGTGAATACGGCGAATATCCTGTTTATTGTGGGTGGTGCGTTTGCTGGTCTTGATAAAGTGATTAGGCAGCGTACTGAAAAAGGTGGCATTGGCTTTTCGGCTGAAGTAAAAGCCAAAGATGATGTTAAAAATATCGGTGAAATATTTGCCGAAGTTGAAGCTGAAGATTTGACTCGTTATGGGTTGATTCCAGAATTTGTTGGTCGCTTGCCTGTTGTTGCGACACTGGAAGAGCTAAGTGAAGATGCACTTATTCAGGTGCTTACGGAACCTAAAAATGCCTTGACCAAGCAGTATAAAAAACTGTTTGAAATGGAAGGGACCGAATTGGAGTTTCGTGAGGACTCATTAGCTGCGATAGCGCAAAAATCCATGCAGCGTAAAACGGGAGCAAGAGGTTTAAGGGCAATTGTAGAAGGTGTCTTGCTCGATACTATGTATGAAATACCCTCTGCTGAGAATATTACTAAAGTAGTGATTGATAAATTAGTGATAGAGGGTGAAAACGACCCCTATTTTGTTTACGAGAACGTGAAAAAGGTAGCTTCATCAGAGTAAATATTTACAAAAAAAGATTTTAAAGGCGGGAGTTTACTTGTAAACTTCCGCCTTTTTTTTTGCATTTCGCCTTGTTATATGGCTATTCATCCTTATATCATAGGCAACAATTATGAATCGAATAAAGGTCCCTTAATGGAAACGAATGAAATAATAGATGAAAGCGTTGACGATAACCTTACGCCGGTATTGCCGCTAAGAGATGTGGTAGTTTATCCGCATATGGTTATTCCTTTGTTCGTAGGCAGAGAGAAATCAATTGAAGCTCTGGATAAGGCAATGCAGGAAAATAAGCAAATCCTGCTGGTTTCGCAAAAAGAAGCAGAGACTGATGAACCAGGTTTTGATGAGTTGCATCAAGTAGGCACCTTAGCGAATATATTGCAGTTATTAAAACTTCCGGATGGTACGGTAAAGGTCTTAGTTGAAGGTGAGCAGCGTAGTCAGGTGGTTAAATATCATGACCAGAACGGATGTATTTTTGCAGAAATATCTGAAATTAATGACGTTATCACTCTGGCGGACAAGGAGTTAGACGTTTTAGTCCGGGCGGCAGTAGATTCCTTCTCTAAATATGTCAAATTAAATAGCAAAATTCCTCCCGAGGTTTTAAATGCCTTGTCAGGAATAGAGGAAACAGGGCGGCTTGCCGATACTATGGCGGCACATATGAGCCTGAAAGTGTCTGAAAAACAAGAATTGCTTGAAATGGCAGATATTGTGCTGCGTCTGGAAAAACTGATGCTGCTAATGGAAACTGAGGCAGACTTATTAGAGCTGGAAAAAGATATTCGAGTCCGGGTCAAGCAGCAAATGGAAAAGAATCAAAGGGAATATTATTTGAATGAGCAGATGAAGGCCATTCAAAAAGAACTGGGTGACATGGATGATGCTGTCAGTGAAACTGAAGAGCTAGAACAGAAAATTGCTAAAGCCGGCATGTCAAAAGAGGCAAAGGAAAAGGCGGGAGTAGAACTCAATAAGCTTAAAATGATGTTGCCTATGTCTGCAGAAGCCTCTGTGGTGCGTAATTATATCGATTGGATGCTGAATATCCCCTGGAAAAAGAAAACCAAGGTGCGGCATGATTTAAAGCTAGCTGAAGAAATGCTGGATGTAGATCATTACGGGCTGGAAAAGGTTAAAGAACGCATACTGGAATATCTAGCTGTTCAGCAGCGTGTAAAGTCACTTAATGGTCCTATTCTGTGTTTAGTTGGGCCTCCTGGAGTAGGTAAAACCTCTTTAGGGGAGTCTATTGCTCGTGCGACTAATCGAAAGTATGTGCGCATGGCGCTAGGTGGTGTGCGTGATGAAGCGGAGATACGTGGGCATAGACGTACTTATATCGGTTCGATGCCAGGCAAGATTTTGCAAAGTCTCTCCAAGATTAAAGTTCGTAACCCTTTATTCTTGCTGGATGAAATTGATAAGATGTCCGGTGATTTTCGGGGTGACCCAGCTTCGGCTCTATTAGAGGTGTTAGATCCTGAACAAAATAAAGCCTTTGCGGATCATTATTTAGAGGTCGATTTTGATTTGTCTGATGTTATGTTTGTAGCGACAGCAAATACCATGAATATTCCGGGGCCACTGCTGGATAGAATGGAAGTGATTCGTCTAGCTGGCTATACCGAAGACGAAAAAATTAATATTGCCATGCGTTACCTATTGCCTAAGCAATTAAAAAATAATGGTTTATTAGAGTCGGAAGTCAATGTCGAGCAGGAAGTGATCAGAGATATCGTTCGCTATTACACTCGTGAAGCAGGAGTGCGTAGTCTGGAGCGTGAGATTTCCAAAATCTGTCGTAAAGTTGTCAAAGAATTATTACTGAAAGAGAAGCGTGGTCATGTCAACATTGATTCTGCTGTCTTAGAGGCATACCTAGGTGTGAAACGATTTAGCTATGGCCTTGCAGAGGAGCAGGATCAAGTCGGTCAAGTGACAGGTCTAGCGTGGACCGAGGTTGGGGGAGAGTTACTGACTATTGAGGCTGTGGTGATGCCGGGTAAGGGCAAAGAGTCAACGACAGGTAAGCTAGGTGATGTTATGAAGGAGTCAATTGAAGCCGCTAGGACTGTCGTGCGCGCACGTGCTGAATCTTTAGGTATAAAAGAAGAGGCTTTTCAGACTCAGGATTTACATATACATGTACCTGAAGGCGCAACACCAAAAGATGGGCCTAGTGCAGGAATAGGTATGTGTACGGCTATTATTTCCGCATTAACAGGCATTCCAGTCAAGGGAGAAGTGGCAATGACTGGCGAAATTACCTTGCGCGGTGAGGTGCTCCCTATTGGGGGCTTGAAAGAAAAGTTATTGGCGGCGCATCGTGGTGGAATCAAGACAGTACTTATCCCTGCAGAGAATGAAAAGGACCTGGCAGAAATACCTGATAATGTTAAGGAAAACCTGATTATCAAGCCTGTGCGCTGGATTGATCAGGTGTTAGAAATAGCCTTGCAGTACCAGCCAGAAGCAATAAAAAAGATACCTGAAAACGTAGAAAAAAATATCAGGAAAATGGATGAAAAATCAGTTAGAGCGCATTAATTTATAAGTTAGAGTTAATTAATTTGATAGAATCGTGCTGTATCGCTTGACATGACTAAGATAGAGTTGATATAAATACACTCGCTTTCATAGTGTTTTACCGTTTTTTAGCTGGTCGGCATGAACCTATGCTGTGAATATTTCTTAAGGAGAATAATAAATGAATAAATCAGAACTTATCGATGAAATGGCAAGTGCTTCAGAATTAACAAAAGCAGATGCTGGTCGTGCACTTGATGCTTTTATGTCATCAGTTACTGAAGCGTTACAAGCAGGTAACCCAGTTGCTTTAGTAGGCTTTGGCACATTTGCTGTCAAAGATAGAGCGGAGCGTAAAGGACGTAACCCACAAACAGGTGCTGAAATTACGATTAAGGCTGCAAAGATCCCTTCATTTAAAGCGGGTAAAGGCTTAAAAGATAGCGTTAATGGCTAAAATATATAATATTAAAAAACTAAAAATATTTCTTGCGTAATTTGAAAATAGTATTATAATAGAATCTCTTTAGTCGGGTGCTTAGCTCAGCTGGGAGAGCATCGCCCTTACAAGGCGAGGGTCGGGGGTTCGAACCCCTCAGCACCCACCACAGGCTTAGGAGCGGTAGTTCAGCTGGTTAGAATGCTGGCCTGTCACGCCGGAGGTCGCGGGTTCGAATCCCGTCCGCTCCGCCATATTAAAAAACCCCGTCCTTTTTGGTTCGGGGTTTTTTTTGTTTAAAAATTATAGGTAGGATGATTGAGATTTATTTTGAAGTAAAAATGACAAGGATTAAAAGTTTGATCAGGCGCGCCATGCTACCTCACAACATTCTGGGACTCCTGTCACCAACATTCATTCGCCTACGCAGCGAATGGGAGATGCCTTGGTCGCCCTGCTCCGTCTCAACTACGCACAAAACCCTGCTCCGTTAAGACTACCTCAAATGGCTGGACGGCTATTCGGAATGCAATTCTTGCCTCCCTCGCGCGCTACTAGCGCACTTCGGATCAGCGAATTGCCCTGTCGCCTACCAGGGACTAAAAATCATCACTCCGCTTAGGCTCCGTTTCCCTGATTTTAAGCGATAGTGTATCTGTTTAACCAGAATACATTGATATATTACAGATAGTGGTTGTACCAGGTATATGGTTCTAAGGGAGTCGTGGATGTAAAACAAAGCGCTCCAAAGTTAATTAATCGATTAAGGCTAATTTGATGCTGACAAAAATAAGAGAAAAAACACAGGGTACTTTTGCCTGGGTAATCCTGATACTGATTTGTGTACCTTTTGGGCTATGGGGTTTACAAAACTATACCGAAGGGGGGCAAGAGAGAGCTGTTGTTATAGTAGGGGACAAAGAATTTGTTCAGCGTGATGTTAATCAGGCTTATGCGCAATTTAAACAGCAATATGCTGATATGCAAGTGCCTGAGCAAATATTGAAAACACAGGCCGTCGAGAAGTTAATTCGTGATGAGCTTTTATTGCAGCATGTTGTAGAAGAAAACCTTACTATCTCCGATGAGACAGTACGTGAATTTATTGCCTCACTACAATATTTTCAGCGTGATGGTAAGTTTGATAAAAAACAATATGAATCGATGTTAGGTGCGCAGGGGATGTCATCTGCCCAGTTTGTCAATCGTATACGCAAAGCCTTATTGATGGAGCAATATCAAAAGGCGGTGACCGAGACGAGTTTTGTTTCTGAACAGGATATAGAGCGTTTTTTCAAGATTCAGAACCAGACTAGAAATATCGAATATGTCACGGTCAAATTAGAGTCGGTTACAACTGAGCCTAGTGCGGAAGAAATTAATGCCTATTATCAGCAGCAGGGAAGTGCGTTTCAAACGACTGAGCAGTTATCTGTGGAGTACGTAGAGCTATCATTAACCAGCTTAATGAAAGATGTTATTCCCACTGAAGAACAAATTCAGGTCTATTACGAAGATAATATAGCGATATATTCAGTTAGAGAAAGGCGCAAGATTAGCCATATTTTATTTGCTAAAACAAAAGATACTACTGAAGAGCAAGCGCTAGTTAATGCACAGGCAGCTAAATTACGTTTAGCTCAAGAGCCATTTGCTACTTTGGCAACTGAACTGTCTGATGATACTGTCACAGCAAAAACGGGTGGCGATCTGGGTTTGTTTGAAATTGGGGTTATGGAACCAGATTTTGAAAAGGCTGCAGCTGCGCTAACGCTAGGAGAGGTTTCCGAGCCAGTCAAGTCAGCTTTTGGGTATCATCTAATTACTGTTACAGAATTAGTGCCAGCTGAAACTTCAGATTTAGCTGAAGTTAAATCTGAAGTTACTCAGGCGGTACAAAGAGTCATGGCAGAAACAACTTTTTATGAGTTGGGAGAAATATTGACTGAAGTCAGCTTTGAAAGTTCTGATAATTTGCAGGTAGTATCAGATGAATTAGACCTGGAAATTAAACAAGCCGACTTTTTCACTCGTAATACAGGGACAGGGATTGCAAGCGAAGAAGCAGTAAGAAATATTGCTTTTTCGGAAACGGTTTTACAAGGTAATAATAGCGAACCGGTGGAACTAGGCGATGATCGATTGCTGGTATTGCGATTGAAAGAGCATCAGCCAGCTGAAACAAAACCTTTAGCTGAGGTCCGGGATATTATTATTGCCACTATTAAAACTCAGCAGGCTAGGCAGCAAACGGAGCAACAGGCCGAAAGTATTAAACAACAGCTACTTGCAGGAGCTAGTGTTGAAGGAATTGCGCAAGAGTTAGCTTTAAGCGTAGAAAAAATAAGTGCTTTAAAACGTGATAGCAAAGACCTGTCTGTACAGCTTAATCAGGCTGTATTTAAGGCAGCTAAACCGATCGCAGGGCAGCCGACAGTTATTGTGGTTGGATCACCGGAAGGTGGGCAGAGTGTGGTTAGTATCATTGCGGTTACGGATGGTGTTAAAACGGCAGAAGATGCTGAAAAAGCTGAACTTGCATTTGCAAATATTGCTAGAGCATTAGGCCAATCAGATTATGCTGCTGTGGTGGATGGTATGCGGGTATCAACCAGAGTTTCAATTAGAGAATAATCAGGGTTAAGATTGATATTAAAAAAGGGGCTGTTAATAGCCCCTTTTTTATGCCAGAAAGCTACTTCTTTATGCATCCTGCGCTGCTAGCTGTTTTTTAGAAGTTATTACTGTGTTAGCTATGAGTTTAGGATAAAATTACTATTATTTTTTTCAGATTTATTGAATTACCTTAATTTAACATTAGCAAGACCAATATGAGTATAAAATCAGATAAATGGATTCGCAGAATGGCGCAAGAACAAGGCATGATAGAGCCTTTTGAGCCGGGGCAGGTCAAGAATTCAGAGCAGGGTAAGGTTATTTCTTATGGTACATCGAGTTACGGATATGATGTGCGCTGTTCGGATGAATTTAAAATTTTTACCAATATTAACTCGGCGATTGTAGACCCTAAAAATTTTAGTGAGGGTAGCTTTGTTGATGTAAAATCTGATGTTTGTATTATTCCACCTAACTCTTTTGCCCTGGCAAGAACAGTTGAATTCTTTCGTATTCCTCGTGATGTCCTGACTATTTGTTTAGGTAAATCGACTTATGCGCGTTGTGGGATAATTGTTAACGTCACCCCCTTAGAGCCTGAATGGGAAGGGCATGTGACACTGGAATTTTCTAATACCACACCGCTGCCAGCAAAAATATATGCCAATGAAGGCGTTGCACAAATGCTATTTTTTGGTGGCGATGAAGTCTGTGAGACCTCTTATAAAGATAGAGGCGGTAAATATCAGGGCCAGCAAGGTGTGACATTACCTAAAGCGTAGAAGTTGCTACTGTGGACTAAGGGGAGTGCTCTACAAATCTCGCCTATACAATACGAGTTACTGTAGCGTTTTAGGGGGAAGATGGATAACAGGAGGCATTTGAATAAAAAAACCATTTTCTTCAATGCCCTTAATGATATCGCTTGCTTTTTCACGCGCCAGTTGGCGTTCCGGGGTAATGTTCAGTTCCATGACAAATGAAGGTATCCCAATGCTTTTAAGTATAGCCTCGGGGATACTGGAAAAGTCATCTTGTTTATCAATATACAAATATAACTCTTCTTTTTTAGTACTTTTGTAAATAAAGCATTGCACAATTATTCTCTCCTGCTAAAAAACAATGACAACATTATTATCGCATCAATAGTCAAATGAATGAACCCTCAATCGATCCAGATAACTTTTTTAAAACGGCATGTTATTTTGAGAGTGCCTTAATTTTAGTGGCTGTTGCACTTGGCTGGTTAGCAAATATTAATCCATTTGAATTTATTATATTTAGCGAGCAGGCTATTATTAACGGGGTTATTGGAACTTTGCCTTTATGTTTGATTTTTATCGCATTAAATCAATTGCAAATGGGTTCCTTACTAAAAATCAGAAAAGTTCTGCATGAAACGTTAGGCCCTAGTTTGAGTAAACACCACTGGGCTGATTTATTTGTCTTAGCCGCTATTGCAGGTATTGCAGAAGAAATTTTATTTCGCGGTCTTGTGCAGCCATGGATAGAAAATTCCTGGGGTGTAATGGTAGGTTTACTGGCTAGTAGCGTAATATTTGGCCTGGTACATGCGGTCACTGCTTTATATTTTTTTATGGCGACAGCAGTGAGTATATATCTGGGTCTGTATCTGGATTACGATAATACCAGGAACTTGCTAACCCCGATTATTATTCACGGTTTATATGATTTCTTTGCATTTGTGGTTATCTTGCATAGCTATCGATTAGAACAGCAAAAAGGCAAGTAAATGGCGATTTCAGAACAACAATTACAATCTGATCTTTTATTGGCAGGAGCATCTAGGGCCGTGGCTTTAGTTAGTTTAATCGTTCTGGTTGTTATTTGTCATATTTATAGCGATAAAATACAAATAGGTATGGAGCAGCAGCAGCGTGTTTTGATTAGAACAGTACTCTACGTCGTTGCTATAACGACATTTCCGCTGATGAAATTTATGCGACATGTTTTGTTACGCTTGAATCAAACTACTAAGAGCAGTAGTACATCAAAATCTCGCTACATGCTAACAATTGCCATTTCCATGCTAGTTGCTGAAAGTATCGGCATCTATGGTTTTGTTATGTATTTACTCGGTGATAGTTTTAATACCCTGTATATATTTACTGGTTTGTCAGCCCTGGCAATGTATTTATATAAGCCTAAAATAGAAGAGTACCGAACTATTATTGAAAGCGCAGAGCCTGCGCATTAGAGTTATATCGTTTGATTTTGTTGAATTAATAGTTAGCTGCCGCCCTTAAAATTATGGGTAAATGATTTTTTTCCTAATTAAAAATCTGAGAAATATACAGAGTCACTTGTTCTGCTAATGAAGGCTTGGAAAAACAGTAGCCCTGAGCAATATCACAGTCACTCTCTTGCAGAAATTGCAATTGTTCCGGTGTCTCCACGCCAGCAGCAATTACTTTTTTGTCTAGCGCATGGATCATGCTAATCATTGCCTGAACAACAGCTTGATCCTCCGGGCTAGTAATAATGTTCTGTATAAATGACTGGTCTATTTTAAGACTGAAGTTTCCCAATTATTGAGTAGCTGAAATACACAATGCTGGTGTATCGAGGTTTATTTTAGGTGGTTTTGCCATGTTTATAGCAACCCCCTACTTAATTCCCCTTAGGCAATAGCATTTGAAACGAATGAAAAGACTATTTTTTTCATATAGTTGTAGCATAGTTTCAATTTTACCATAAATAATTATTGGGAAACTTCAG
>NZ_BDMN01000112.1 GCF_002189065.1 Bathymodiolus platifrons methanotrophic gill symbiont | reverse complement strand
AGCCTAAGCGAAGTGATGATTTTTAGTCCGCGATAGCCGTAGGGCCGTTATTTTGTCGGAGTCTGAGCGTTAGCGAAGGTGGAGACAAAATAAAAGGCCATCCGACACGGCGTCAAGTCATTTGGAGCCTATGTTCCGACCCCTTGTTGGGTCGGGACGAGGTGACGAGGACGAATCGGGGCCGCCGGAGGCATAAGTGGTCGCGTTAAGTTTTTGCTGCTTGCTTGGGCTGGGATGCCCAAAACAAGCTTTCGCAAAAATAGCGACTCCCCGAAAGTCTGTTAGCTGTTTCTTTAAGTGCGGAATCTCCTGTCGCATGGCCGAAACGATCATTGATTAACTTAAAACCATCAAGATCAATGAATAATAAGGCTAGGGATTGATGTTGACGGTGAGATAAATTGATCATTTGTTCAACCCGGTCGGAGAATAAGCGATTATTAGCAAGCCCGGTTAAGTCATCATAATAAGAAAGCAAAGTAATTTGTTCTCTGGTCTGTATTAATGGCGTAATATCGTGGGCAATACCACTTAGCTCGATACAACGTCCATCATTATCAAAGGCCGGGTTCTCCTGTATTTTTAAGGAGCGTTTCTCTCCTTGACTATCAAGTACCTCCACTTGATAAGGAGGTACTATTTCCCCTTTCAGAGTACGCTGGATATACTCATCAATTTTGGCTCTATGTGAATCCTAGTGGGTAGTGCGATAATAATACCATGAATAGTGAATCTTTATTTAGTATGGCTTTAGGCTTACAATCGCCTTGGAAAGTGGAAGAAATTATCTTTTCAAACGACAATATTTTAGAACAGAATGAACTTCATTTGCAGATAGGTTTTGAACCAGGCGCCCGTTTTGCTGATGAATCGGGGGTTCTCTGCCCAGTGCATGATACAGTCGATCGGCAATGGCAACACTTGAGCTTCTTTGAGCATTCTTGCTATCTACATTGCTCTGTTCCTCGCATCACAACAACGGACGGGAAAGTTCGTACTGTAGAAGTCCCTTGGGCTCGCCCCGGCAGTGGTTTCACTCTGCTATTTGAAGCCATGGCATGGGCACTGATTGAAAGAGAAATGCCCGTCAATC
>NZ_BDMN01000111.1 GCF_002189065.1 Bathymodiolus platifrons methanotrophic gill symbiont | reverse complement strand
TTAAAGTAAGTGGCGTAGCTTGTCTAGGTGGGAAGAATCGACGCTTACATCTTTCTTGTTGGCTTTGTAGCAGAGCCTTTATTTAGAAAGCAATTTACTGTTGCTTTATTTGTTTAGTGCTATTTTTATAAATGCAAGTATAAAATCAGAAAATGAACAGGATATATAGTGAAGGAAGCTGAAAAAATATTATTACTAGCCTTTCGAAAAAGTCAAAAAAAATTCTTTCTAGAGATGTTAAAAGAAGAGCATACTGAAAACTTTTACTTAGAAGAAACAAGACAATATATTGTGCCTTCATTAACCGCTTTAAAGTATATCTCTAAACCTGATTTTAATCCAGCTTGTGACTTTGCCGTAGATGAGCTAATAGCAAAAACTTCTATTTCTTTTCCAAAATTTATTTTAAGAATTTTCTTTAAAATATTAACCTATATCACTTATCTTCGTTATTATAAAATATTTGATAAAAACTTCTCAAAGGTCTTAATATGGAATGGTGGAAAGTTCAGACAACTAATAGCCATAGAAATAGCTAAATTATTAAATAAACAAGTTGTTTATTTTGAAAATGGGTTACTTCCAAATACTCAGGTCCTAGATTTAAAAGGTATCAACTTCAGCAATAGTGTACCAAGAAATAAAGAGTTTTATCAAACTTATACAAGCGACATTGAACTACCAAGCCAACTTGTACCTAGAGTTTCTAAACATACTGAAAAATTCAACAAACAAGAAGACAAGCTTCCAAAAGAGTTTATATTTGTCCCGTTTCAAGTGGATTATGACACACAAATTATTACCGAATCTAAATTTATAAAAAACATGCGAGCCTTATTTGATGTCATAGTAGAACTCTCTAAAGAGACAAATTTTCATTTTATTCTTAAAGAACATCCTAGTAGTGGTATCAACTATCCAGACTTACATAAAAGAGTGAAAGAATTTAATAATATAACGTTTGCTAACTCATATCCCACTCAAGAACTGATAGAAAAAAGTCTAGCTGTTGTTTGTATCAATTCTACAGTAGGAGTAGAGTCATTATTATTAAAAAAGAAAGTAATTTTACTTGGTAATGCTTTTTATAAAATAGAAGGTATAAGCTATGGTGCCTCAAATATTGAAGAACTAAAAACACTTTTTAGTAATTTCGAAACACTTGAATTTAATGAAGACTTAGTAGATAAATTTTTAAAGTATTTATATAATGATTATTTGGTTAAAACAGATGAAAACTTATATAAAAACTTTGTTCATTTTTTAAAATAAAAATAAATAATAGGAATCCCAAGCCACAAAGTCAAGATATTATTTGGTTTTCGACAACAAACAGTCTATCAACTGTATGCAAAAAACAAAGTAAGATGAGATTAAATCCACCAGTTCCACACTCTTGACCTAAAGATAATGAATCACTCTGAATTTTTCACTTTATTAGGTTTTGAAGCACATAGAAATCTGTTGCCTGTTCTTGAATCTTCTTTGAACTGATATAGATTTGATTATCCAGTGGAAGAAAAGTCTCTTCAGTCGCATAACCTAAAGCCAGTACTTGTTGCCCCATCACTGTCCTTCCTGTCAGGTGGTCAAAGTGACTGGAAACCCCCGCCATTTTCTTAACCTCGTCTTATTTTAACCGAGTCATCAAGAACAAATGCTTTAATGGTCTGCGTATTCAGCTTATGTTCCATCACTACTTGCTGCGCAATCTGGCAATGCAAACGTCGCCAATTGACATCTTCACGTTTTAGATAGTCGTACATGACATCTTTTTTAGCATCGGTAAAACTTTGCATGGCATCACGTGAAAACATGCCAATCGATTCGGTTTTTAACCAGACCCAAAGTAATAGCAAATAGACGACTTGTGTCACCTCTAGGCCTGATCGCTTGTGGAACCCGGCCCGATGTAGCAAGGTGGCTATATGCATTTTAGTCCAAAGCGTGGCAAACAAATTATCAATTTGTAGACCATGCTGGCTGAATAAATCACCAATCAGACTTGGCAAGTCCTGTAACTTTGTGTCATTATTCATTGAAGTCTCCGTGTGGTTAGATAAGTTCGTCAAATAAACTATATTTTACCACTTTGGAGACTTTTATTCTTTATTATTCAATGGTTTATTGTGGTTTTTCGCTAAAATGAACTCCGAAACTTGAGTTATATGCTATATAAAAAGCTGCCACCCACTGAAAAACACAGAATTTTATTTAAATCAGTTTTTGTCTACTAATTTCGCCTTGACATCAAAAGCAGCATATATGGCGCACTATGTGTTGGTTAGCCCGCGCAATCACGAAGAATCTAATTAAATGTCAGTACCATATACCACCACCCCATCTTTTCAAAAATTTATACTATTTACTTTAGCCACAACAGCTTTCTTTCTTCCGATCAGGGAATTTCCCAAGCTATTATTTGTATTATTATTTCTATTTTCGTCACTTTACGTTCATGTAAGAAAGAACACTTGGCGCCAATATGATTTCCTCGACTATTTGTTATTAATCTGGGGGTTATCAGGCTTTATCATTGCTTATTTTTCTCCATTTGAGCATAAGGAGTGGAACGGTGCTATCAGTAACTTGTTTATTCCTCTTATATTATTATTTATCAGGCATACAGACTTTAGCCAAAAGAGTATTTTACTGATTCTAATTAGCACCTTGGTCGGGACTGTCATTGCTGCAACAGAAGGTATTTGGCAACTTACGAATCATCAAGAAATGACACTGATGCTACACTCTGTTGGCCACTCTAATCATTCGGCTATTTTTTTATGTATAAACTTTGCCATAGCTAGTGCCTTCTGCTTAACCCTGGCAAGAAAATCGCCTTTTAAATTTTATCTGGCATTATTTTCTTTGTTATTTATTATTTTCTCTATGCTTTATACTGAAAGTCGTGGCTCTGCTATTACAATGTTTTTCATTGGACTTAGCAGTTCATTTTTCTGGCTTAAAAAGTCTAAAAAACCATTTCTGATCGCGGCCATTACCGTATTGCTTTTAACCGGCTCCCTTTTTTATGGTAAAGCGCCTATTATTGAAAAAACACTGCATCAAACATCCAATGGTCAGTTAATACCCGAACGACAAAGAATCTGGAATAGCTCACTACTAATCTGGCGACATAATCCTGTTTTTGGCATAGGTATTAAAAACTACGGCGAAGCCGATGAAAACATTCAGCGCCACTGGCTGGCAGAAGAAAACCGCCAATTTTCTGATGATTTTCTGCCATACATACATGGACATAGTCTGTATTTCAATACCTTAGCTGAACAAGGTATTCTGGGCGTCATTATTATTTTCTCTGTCTTATTAAAAATCGCTCTCAGTTTAAAAACTTATTATCCTAGACTCGAAAGTTCAGATTTTTCCTGGCTTTTATGGCTATCTACTTTTGGTAGCCTACAGGTAGTCATAATAAATGGGCTAGTAAATACCACGCTACGAGTAGAGCACGGTCTGCTGTTTGCTATAATTACAGGTTTATGGTTAAGTTTCACTAAATATTCACGCCCCCTTTTGTAGGTAGCGCTTGATTATGATTGTAAAGCGTTAACAGCCAGTTGCCTAGAAAAAGATCAACACACAAGAGGATGTTATTTCCCCCTCTTCGCAATAAATTAATTTGTGCCTTTTAAATATGAGCAAAAAAAACTCAAGTTTTAGTACCTATAAACGCCTATTGAAGTATGTAATCCCTAATATTAGGTTTTTTATTATCAGTATCTTTGGTTTTATTATTGTCGCAATTGCTCAACCTCTGTTTGCCGAGCTGGTTAAATTAATTATAGACACGATAGAACATGGAAATAAAGCTGATAAAACATATCTACCTGCTTATATTATCGGCATTGTTACATTTAGAAGTATAGGTACTTTCTTTGGTAACTATTACTTAGCCAAAGTCTCTGTCAATGTAGTACACAGACTTCGCCAGGAAATTTTTAACCACTATACCCAGCTCTCCATAGAGTATTTTGATGCGCAAAACAGCGGTCACTTAATTTCACTCATTACCTATAATGTTGCTGAAGTTACACGCGCAGTAACCGAGTCAGTGAAGACTTTTGTTCGTGAAGGCTTAACTGCAATTGGCTTAATTAGCTACTTGCTTTGGCTTAACTGGAAATTAACACTGGTATTTTTTATTATCGCTCCTTTTATAGCTATTTTAGTATCAACTGTTAGCAAAAAGCTTAGATCTCTAAGTAAAAATGTTCAAGACTCGATGGGTAATATGACTCATATTACTTCAGAGCTAGTGACAGGAAACCGTGTTGTTAAGTGTTTTGGAGGCGCAGCTTATGAAGTTAAACGTTTTAAGCAAAGTAGTTTGTTTAATAAACAGCAGTCACAAAAAGTTGCTCTGGTTTCTGCAATTCAAAATCCGATCATACAACTATTAACTGCATTTGCTTTGTCGGGTTTGCTTTTCCTGGCACTCACTATGATGGGTAATACCAGCACTGGTGGATTTGTTGCTTATTTATTAGCTGCATTTATGATTCCCCGGCCTATTCAGAAGTTAACCAGTGCAAACAATGATATCCAGAAAGGAATCGCTGCAGCCTCGGATATTTTTAATGCATTAGATGTCGTTCCGGAACTTGATCAAGGCACAGTCCAGAAAGCTAATGGACAAGGCGTTTTACAATTTGAGAATATTTCATTTAGCTATGCCAACTCTGACAAACCTGCTCTTAAAAATATTAATATAAGCATTAAATCAGGTGAAACAGTTGCTATCGTTGGCGCATCAGGCAGCGGAAAAACCACTTTAACCAATTTAATCCCGCGTTTTTATGACTACTCTGAAGGACGAATTTTATTAGATGGTGTTGAAATTAATCAATACACTTTAAGCTGCCTGAGAGAACAAATTGCGCTAGTTACCCAAAACATCAGCTTATTTAATGACACGGTATTCAACAATATTGCCTATGGCATTTTAGGTGATATTGATGAAGCTGACGTTTTAAAAGCTGCTGATGATGCTTATGCAACTGAGTTTATCGAAAACCTGACCTATGGGATGCAGACTGAAATTGGCGAGCAAGGTATTCAGCTATCTGGCGGACAAAGACAGCGCCTTGCTATTGCACGCGCGTTACTAAAAAACGCGCCTTTGTTAATTCTAGATGAAGCAACGTCAGCATTAGACACACAATCAGAACGCTATATTCAAAAAGCACTAGCACATGTGATGGCACACAGAACAACTATTGTTATTGCGCATCGCCTATCAACCATTGAAAATGCTGATGTTATTTTAGTGATGGAAGCTGGTGAGATTGTTGAACGAGGCACCCACATTGAGTTATTAGCCAAAAATGGAGCTTACTCTAAATTGCATGCACTGCAATTTAATGAAAACCATTCAAATTAAAGCTACCTCCTTATAGTCCTAGCCATATTCTGCCGCTGAAAATCAGGGAAACGGAGCTTAGCGAAGTGATGCTTTTTAGTTTGTGGTAGGTGACTGGGTAATTTGCTGATCCGAAGTGCGCTAGCAGAGCGCGAGGGAGGCAAGAATTGCATTACGAAAGCCGTCAAGCCATGTGTGCGAGCAATAACGGAGCAGGATGTGCGTAGTTGAGGTGGGCGCGGGACGTACCAAGGCATAAAGGATTCACCGTGAGGCGAATTGACTTTTGTGACATGGAGTCCAAAAATCTATCATGAGGCGCGCGATGGAGACTGTGAAAGTATTCAACAAAATCCCCCTCCTTAGTTAAGGAGGGGTTAGGGGAGGTTTGATCTATTAAAACTAATCATACAATATCAATGACATATTTTTTTATACGATCCCCCCTCAGTCCCCCCTTCTCAAGGGGGGAGGCTAAAAGCAGTACTTTCACAGTTACGTAGCCCGCTATGCACCTATTGCTACAGCACTAATGACGGACAAAAATCCTGCCCACACTTGGACGCTTATTTATTTCCAGGTGCCTGAACTATTTCAGTAACGCAGCTATCGGCAATAATAGCCGCTAGAATATCAAACATTTACTCTATAGAAGTCCCGGTACCTTGGGAATCTATGACATCTTTTTTAAACTTCGCTTTTAGCTTTTTAAAGGCTGACCATAATGTGGTATCCATAACCACTTGATTTCCTATCGATACGATGACTCGAGTCAGCTCTGGTATCTTGGTTTTAGTGGATATCATATAAATAGGTTGCACGTACAAGACCGAGTTTTTACCCATCGGTAAAATGACCATCCGCCCTTTCGCCACATTTGAACCGTGCTGGTCCCATAAGGTAAATTGCTCTGAGATCTCTGGACTTTGATCAATTAATGCTTCAACCTGTGCAGGCCCATTGACTTGTATGTCTTTACCAAACTTATAGATTGTAATATATGGGTCATAACTATCCTGTCCACAGTTCTTAGTATCCAGGGTTCCTGCCAAGCCTATCATACTCAAATTACTGCGATTAATCGGTGTCATTGGATTGATCATCACTAACTCTTCACTATCATCACAATGGCCAAAATCCATGGTTTGATAATAGGGCATAACAAGACTTTTATTCACTTTTGCAAACTGCCATGTTTCTGCTTGCTCATAGAACAATTCAGGCTGAATTTGATGGTATTTGGAATACACCATCATTTGCATATAATAAAGTTCTCGTGGATACCGTAAATGCTTGCGCAATTCGACTGGCATTTTATCCAGATTATTAAATACACCGGGATAGGCTACTCGATAAGCATTAATAATAGGGTCTTTACTATCCGCAATATAGTACTTTACTGAACCATCATAGGCATCGACAACAATTTTGACTGAGTTGCGGATATAGTTAAAGTTCTGTGTGCCTGATAGAAAGTCATCACTGGCAAATTTAGATACCGGGTATTTATCAGATAAAGTATACGCATCTTGAATCCAGTAAAAACGGTTTTTTGTTACCACTAAATAAGGATCTGTATCCAGATGTAAAAAAGGCGTAATTCGATTAATTCTCTCAACAATATTACGTCTAATTAACAACTTACTCTGTTTAGAAATATTGGTAGAGAAAAATATCTTTTCATCACCGAAGTAAAAAGCAAACAGTAATTTTCTAAAAAAGGAAGGGAAGGGTACACCTGCCCCCCCTTTATAAACACCATCAACATCCTTGGCTGAGTCTGATAAGCCCACAACCTTCAGGTCATTGGGAACGATGGCATAAGTGTATTGTTCCTGACCGTAATAAATATCAGGTGTTTTGACAGAAAAGCCAACATTTGATGACATATTCAAGTCACGCAAATACCACAAAATGGGATTACCTGCATCTTGTGCCGCTGGGGTTATCACCGCACCATAGCCATGCGTATAACGTAAATGGGTGTTCTCCCAGTTCTTCGCCGCTTCAGGCAATTTATCTGTATTTAATTCCCGTGCAGCTAAATTGACTTGCTGGAGGTGGTCATTTAAGAAATAACGGTCTTCATCTACACTATGAAAAGAATAATAAGGGCGTATTCCCTGCAATTGTCTGTACCCATCGATTAAATACCCCCTGTCCCATACTGGAATATTTTCAAAATGTCGTTTAGTCCCCCATGCTTCAATATCTTTACTGGCATCTAAATTAACTTTGTAATCAACAATATTGATATTATCCAGATCAAATGCATCCAGAGTTGCCTTTATATTATTCTCCATAAACTGCCCTTCCGTGAGTACCGGATTGGGGCGCACAATAAAGGTATTAATTAAACTCGGAATAAAATCAACATTTTGCAGACCTAGTGCGACCAAAAAACCACCTGCCGCAATAACAATTGGCATTTTTGCTCGGTGTTGTCTGGAAAAAATATAGATAACTACTGATACAAATAGTGCAAGTACAGAAATAATACTAAGCCAGATCAAAGGCAATGAATAGCGTAGCTCGACAAAACCAGGCCCAAAAAAGACTGGCTCATGCGAGTTAACATAGAGTAATGAAAAGCGATCAAGAAAAAGCCCCCAGATAACAAATAAAACGGTAAAACCTAATAATATAGTTAAATGGATTTTTGATCCCACCGGATAATTTTTATTCTGATTAGGAACAAAAATATGCTCTATCCAGTAAAGGGCTGTGACCAGAAAAAACAAGATAATAGAGGTATACAAAAGTTCTTGCTGAATCAACATATACAAAGGATATGAAAACAGATAAAAACTTATATCCTGACCGTAAACAGGGTCTGCTATTCCCGCAGAACTACCAAAGAAATATAATAATGCCGCTTCCCATTGATGGTAGAAGGGGCTTGCAATAACGATTGCAAGTATAAAAGATAAGGGGGTATAAATCTTTACTGAACCATACATAAATATATCAGCAAAGGTCTGAAATCGTTGTCGTTTATCAGAGCTTACCAGTATTTCGTCGGGTGGATTTAAGCCTAGGTAACGTGAAGCAATCCAGAAATGAAAAAAGAATATACTGAAAAATATGAGCGTCACAGCACCTGAGAAAATAAATCGGTAAAGTAATCTTAACCAGAAATAACCTTCAAAATTAAGCGAACGGAACCACCAAAGATCGACAAAGAAATCGACAAAGACAAAATAAAATAGAATATAGACAAGTAAAGCAAGTGCTGTTAGCCCAAATATCATGGGTAACAATTTCCAGTTCCTCATGGAAGCCTCTTTGTTATGTGAATTAAGCGGTATTGATTGTATTATAGCAAAACCTGACTAAGGAGCGATGATTCAATAATATCCGAGTCTAGCTTGTCTTTTGACTCCGCAGTCGCACTAGAAAAAACAGTTGCATAGCTCGCTATGCGCCTATTTTTCCTGCACGACTGTGAAGCCAACTACTGCGCTATACTTTCGGGTATTATTAAATCCTCGATCTTAAAGACTCGTCGAGAATAGATTTGAAGTACAGGAAAGAAAAGCTTAGCTGAAAAGGTTACAAATAGTACTCTCAGCTAATAAGCCTTTTTTATCTCGCTTAAATAATAGGGTCGTAATGAGCTTTTCCTTGCTCACGTTGCTTGTGTTTCCACTGTCGATGCTCTAGCATAATTTCCAGAACCTCTTGTGGATCATCAGTTATTTTTATTAGATCTAAATCCTCTTGAGAAATTGTTTCAAATTCAATGAGTGTCGTTTTAATCCAGTCAATCAATCCACCCCAGAACTGACTAC
>NZ_BDMN01000110.1 GCF_002189065.1 Bathymodiolus platifrons methanotrophic gill symbiont | reverse complement strand
TGGTAGGCGACAGGGCAATTCGCTGATCCGAAGTGCGCTAGTAGCGCGCGAGGGAGGCAAGAATTGCATTCCGAAAGCCGTCCAGCCATTTGAGGTAGTCTTAACGGAGCAGGGTTTTGTGCGTAGTTGAGACGGACGCAGGGCGACCAGGGCATCTCCCATTCGCTGCGTAGGCGAATGAATGTTGGTGACAGGAGTCCCAGAATGTTGTGAGGTAGCATGGCGCGCCTGCCCCTTAATCCTCTTTTTCAAGGGGGAAGGTAAAAAATAGAATACTTTCACAATCTCTATAGCAAGGTATACTGTAAAACTCTTAATTTTTGGCTAAATGTGGAGTAGAGGCCACTGAAAGTAGTTAACAGCTAGTACTCCTGCTCATCTACATTATTAAACTCGGGTACTAATTGTTTTAATTGTGCCTGAATATCTACAGAGTCGCGGTTTTTACAAGCCACCAGTAAATTTTCCATTTGTTTCTCCCAGACATCTTGTTCATAGCGCCTGGCTTTTGCTAAAAAGAGTTTTTCAAACCCGGTACCTAATAATTGCTCCTGTTCATGAAATAATTCTTCATGTAATTTTTCTCCAGCACGCAAGCCGATATATTCGATTTTAATATCCGAACCTACACTTAAGCCACTTAACTGAATCATTTGCTCAGCCAGATAGCTAATTTTTATTGCCTGCCCCATATCCAATACATATATTTCGCCACCAGCCCCCACAGCTTCTGCATTCATAATCAGCCGACAGGCTTCGGGGATAGTCATAAAAAAACGGCTTACATCGGGGTGCGTAACAGTGACAGGCCCACCCATTTTAATTTGCTCTCTAAATAAGGGGACAACACTACCTGCCGAATCTAGTACATTACCAAAACGGACGGTTATAAATGATGTGTGTTTTGCTAAGGTATTTAGGTTTTGACACAAGATTTCTGCGGCGCGTTTAGTTGCCCCCATAATATTACTAGGATTAACGGCTTTATCAGTAGATATTAAAACAAAACGCTCAACTTTTTCTGCCAGCGCCACTTCAGCAACATTTTTTGTGCCTATTAAATTATTAGTGACTGCAGCTAAAACCTGTTGCTCTAATAAAGGCACATGCTTATAAGCTGCAGCATGAAAAATAACCTCAGGTTTTTCATTGCGAATAAGGTCTTCTACAGCAGCTCTATCGACGACATCCCCTAAAATTGCACTAAGTTTTAAATCAGGAAAGCTTCTACGTAATGTTGAATGTATTTGATACAGGTTAAATTCAGAATGCTCATAAATAATGATTGATTCGGGTGCAACCTGGGCAAGTTGACGACAAAGCTCGGAACCAATTGAACCGCCGCCTCCAGTAACTAAAATTTTCTTACCCGACAGGCTGGATTTAATTTGTGCCCAGTTTAAATTAACAGGCTCACGCCCTAAAATATCATCAATGGCTACATTTCTTAAATTACCTTTAGAAACAGTATTTGAGAGTAACTCTTTAACAGATGGCAGAGTTTTAAAAGGAACATGAGCTCGTTCACAAGCCTCGATCATGCCACGCATCTCTATATCTGATGCCGATGGAATCGCTATTAGAATAATATCAACATTCAGTTTAGCGGTATATTCAGCCACCAGATTAGTATCAAAAAATACCTGTAAGCCGCGTATTGAACGCCCTTTTTTTGCTTTATCATCATCAACAAAGGCAATAGGTAATAAAGAGACCTCATCTTGCAATAAGTCTCTAGCTAACATTTCTCCTGCTGCTCCTGCACCTATGATTAGTGCTCGCTGCGCTGCAGCTTCGTGCTTTACCCAGTCTTTATAATAGCGATAAAACAAACGGGGAATGCTTAAAAATAGTAATAAAAAACTGGTATACAGTGGTAATACCGAGCGTGGCATAAAAGCCAGGCGGTTATAGACAAAAAGACTACCGGCAATAAAAAATACACCGAAAAAGACAGCCTTAAAAATTCTGATTAAATCAGGTAACGAGGAAAAGCGCCAGACACCTTTATATAAACCCAAGTACCAGAAAATAATCGATTGGCTAATAATGACATAAGGCAAGTAACGAAGGGCATTAGTAAGATATTCACTAGGAATCAGATCTAAATCAAAGCGAATCCAGAAAGCAAGTAGCCAGGCACATGCCACCATCAAAGCATCATGAATTGCGATGGTTAAACGTGATCTAAATGCAAAGTTATTTTTTAACACTTATTGCCTCGGTAAATTTTGGAAAGATATGAGTACAGAGATAAAAACAGCCTAAAGTCCTCTATATTTAACCTCAGAGCACCTGATCTCAGCATAATAAAATCAAAGCCTTATGGAAATTATCAAGATAATATAGTGAGACCATAATGCACAGTTTCATGCGTCAAAACCAAGTTACATAATGTACCAATCACCCGTCATACCCGCAGGGAAGCGAGTATCCAGTGCCATGGATGGCATCGTTCACATTCATGTGACTGGATTCCGGCTTCCCCCAGCCTTCGCTTGGGGCAGGCTCTGCCGGAATGACGATGTATAAAATAGTATCAAGTAACTACCGCGAGTTCAGGTTATCTGAACCTGGAAAAATATATTGCAAAGAGTTTCTTATGTTGGCATTGAAAGGGTAGATAAGCAATACAATTCAATTTGATAGGCAAGATAATAATTGCACCTCTACTTGAAACAAAAAAATAGTTGCACGTATTTTTAGCATTGCTGGCATAAATCATTGCTTTATAATTATTAGCTACTTTCTAGATTAAGTGAGCACACCCTCTGAAATGCATAGGAATCAATTGGTTACAGCGCGAGTCATCAGCAGCTATTTTTTCAAGTTCTAAACTAACTCAGTAACTCCCTTCCTTTATAAAAGGAGAGTTAAAATATGCTACAATTTTCGGTCAGAAAATGGCCTCTCTGAATTTTTCTTATTAAACTTCAAGAGTAGTGGCAAATAAAGTAACCAGGGACTTAAAGTATGATTTTTGTAACAGGCGGAGCAGGATTTATTGGTGCTAACTTTGTCCTCGATTGGCTCGCCGAAAATGATGAATCTATCGTCAATATAGACAAACTCACCTATGCAGGAAACCTGGAAAGCCTGTCTTCTTTACAGGGAGATAATCGGCATATCTTTGTTCAGGGAGATATTGGTGATGCCAGTTTAATTAGTGAATTACTAGAAAAACATCAGCCACGTGCTGTGATTAATTTTGCGGCAGAATCCCATGTTGATCGCTCTATACACGGCCCTGAAGCTTTTATACAAACTAATGTTGTCGGTACATTTCATTTACTAGAAGCCATTCGTGCTTACTGGAATAAACTGGACGGAAATAGCAAACAAAATTTTCGTTTGCTACATGTCTCCACTGATGAAGTTTATGGTTCTTTAGCAAAGGACGAGCCAGCATTCACTGAAACACACCAATACGAACCGAATAGCCCTTATTCAGCAAGTAAAGCAGCCAGTGACCATTTGGTCCATTCCTATCACCATACTTATGGATTACCTGTATTAACAACGAACTGCTCGAATAACTATGGCCCGTATCATTTCCCTGAAAAGCTGATTCCACTGATAATTGTTAATGCTTTAGCGGGTAAATCGCTTCCTGTTTATGGAGATGGTCAGCAAATACGTGACTGGCTTTATGTAAAAGACCATTGTAGTGCCATTCGTCGAGTATTGGCAGCGGGTACATCAGGAGAAACTTATAATGTAGGTGGCTGGAATGAAAAGCCTAATTTAGAAATAGTGCATACGGTTTGCAGCTTATTGGATGAACTACGCCCCCGAGCTGATAAACAGGGCTACGCCGAGCCAATTTCCTTTGTTACAGATCGTTTGGGGCATGATCGCCGCTATGCTATTGATGCTCGGAAAATTGAGCGTGAACTAGACTGGAAACCAGTAGAAACTTTCGATACAGGGATACGCAAAACAGTGCAGTGGTATCTGGATAATCAAGACTGGGTGGCCAATGTACAATCTGGTGCTTATCGTGACTGGGTAGAAAAAAACTACCAGGAGCGTAGCTAGTGAAAATACTCTTATTAGGCAAAAACGGCCAGGTAGGCTGGGAACTTCAGCGTAGCTTGGCACCACTAGGTGAAGTAATCGCTCTGGATAGTACTAGTCAAGATTATTGTGCCAATTTCACTGACCTATCGGGTTTAGCGGATACTGTTCGACAAATTAAACCCAATATCATTGTTAATGCCGCTGCTTATACTGCCGTTGATAAAGCAGAGAGTGAAAAAGAATTAGCGCAAACGATTAATGCAGATGCTGTCGCTGTTTTGGCGCAAGAGACAAAACTACTTAATGCCTGGCTGGTACATTATTCAACAGATTATGTTTTTGCTGGCGATGGCACAGTTGCATGGCAAGAAACGGATGTAACTGGCCCTTTGAGTGTCTATGGAGCAACTAAGTTTGCTGGTGAACAAGCGATTCAGGCATCAGGCTGTAACCACCTTATCTTTCGCACCAGCTGGGTTTATGGGGCTCGAGGTAATAATTTTGCTAAAACCATGCTTCGTCTTGCAAAAGAGCGAGATAGCCTAACTGTTATTAATGATCAAATTGGCGCACCAACAGGGGCTGACTTGTTAGCGGATGTCACAGCTCATGCTATTCGTACAGCACAGCTTAGTCCTGAACTAAGTGGTCTATATCATCTTGTCGCAGCTGGAGAAACCTCATGGCATGGGTATGCAAGCTTTGTTATAGACTACGCGCAAAAAATGGGACAAAATTTAAACACGGTAGTTGAAGCTATTTCTCCCGTTCCAACTAGTGCATTCCCAACTCCGGCCAAGCGGCCTAATAACTCACGGCTAAATACTAGTAAACTACAAACAAATTTTGCTTTAACCCTCCCTAAGTGGCAATCCGGCGTAGCAAGAATGCTGACTGAATTTTTAGAGAAATAATATGACTCAACGTAAAGGAATTATTCTTGCTGGAGGCTCTGGCACGCGTTTATACCCTGTAACTAAGGTAGTATCGAAACAATTACTGCCTATTTACGATAAACCAATGATTTATTACCCGCTAAGCACCTTAATGTTAGCAGGGATTCGGGATATATTAATTATCAGTACACCTCAGGACACACCACGCTTTGAGCAGTTACTAGGTGACGGTAGTGACTGGGGGCTTAACCTTCAATATGCGGTACAACCCAGTCCGGATGGATTGGCTCAAGCCTTTACCATCGGCAAAAGCTTTATAGGTAATAGCCCTTCTGCATTGGTACTAGGTGATAATATTTTTTATGGACATGACTTAGTTAAATTGCTTGATCACGCCTCAAACCAAGATAAGGGTGCCACCGTTTTTGCCTATCATGTACAGGACCCAGAACGATACGGTGTAGTAGGTTTCGATAAACAGGGCAAAGCTACATCAATAGAAGAAAAACCCACTCATCCGCAAAGTAATTATGCCATTACCGGCTTGTACTTCTATGATAACCAGGTCGTCGATATTGCTAGTAATTTAAAACCCTCTGCACGTGGTGAACTGGAAATAACTGATGTAAATAAAGTCTATTTACAACAAAATCAGTTGAATGTTGAGAATATGGGGCGCGGTTTCGCCTGGTTAGATACGGGAACACATGAAAGCATGAACGAAGCGAGTATGTTTATTGAAACGGTAGAGCGACGTCAAGGCTTAAAAGTTGCCTGCCCTGAAGAGATTGCCTATCGTAATGGTTTTATCAACGCAGATGATGTACAACAGCTTGCACAACCCTTAATAAAAAGTGGCTACGGCCAATACTTGATGCAATTACTCAATGACGACGGTGTTTTATGAAAGCTATCCCGACCAATATTCCTGATGTCATGATCCTGGAACCAAAAGTCTTTGGTGATAGTCGTGGCTTTTTCTTCGAAAGTTTTAATCAGCAAGCCTTTAATGAAGCAACCGGCCTAGATCTACAATTTGTCCAGGATAATCATAGCCGCTCTGCTAAAGGTGTATTACGTGGCCTGCATTATCAGATTCAACAACCTCAGGGTAAGCTAGTACGAGTCACGCGTGGCTCAGTCTTTGATGTAGCTGTTGATATTCGTCAGTCATCTCCAACTTTTGGCCAGTGGGAAGGCGTAGAACTTAATGAAGACAGTCACCGTCAACTTTGGGTTCCAGCAGGATTTGCTCATGGCTTTGTAGTATTAAGTGAAAGTGCAGATTTTTTGTATAAAACCACAGATTATTATGCCCCTGAATATGAACGCTGCATTGCCTGGGATGACCCAGCGATCAATATCGATTGGCATTTTGATGGTGAACCCCAGCTTTCAGGGAAAGATCAGCACGGACTGTTATTAAAAGATGCCTATGCTTATTAAACGCTAAGAAAGATACAGCTTACTTAAATCGGTAGGGCCGTACGAAAAATAGTTGGACCAAGGATTAATGAAAATGAGTGCAGAGAAAATTTTGGTAACTGGTGGCGCAGGATATATTGGAAGCCATGCCTGTATAGAGTTATTAGAAGCAGGCTATGATGTTATCGTCATCGACAATTTATCTAATAGCAAGCCTGAGTCTTTGGCGCGGGTTGAAAAAATCACCGGTAAATCACTGTGCTTTGTTCAGGCTGATATTCGCGACAAACAGGCATTAAACGACATTTTTAACCAGCATGAAATTTATGCCGTGCTACATTTTGCAGGCTTGAAGGCAGTCGGTGAGTCCTGTGCTCAACCAATAAGATACTATCAAAATAATGTTTATGGCACGCTAGTGTTAACAGAAATGATGCAACAATTTGGCATTAAAAAAATCATTTTCAGCTCCTCTGCAACCGTTTACGGTGAGCCTGATAGCGTTAAATATACTGAGGACTTACCCGTATTTGGTGCGACAAATCCTTATGGTAAGTCAAAAGCAATGGTCGAAGATATTCTCAAAGACCTGCCCATCGCTGATGATTTATCTAATTATAGCAATCCCTGGAACATTATTTTATTGCGTTATTTTAATCCAATTGGTGCGCATAAAAGTGGTTTGATCGGCGAAGATCCCAATGGGATTCCAAATAATCTGGTTCCTTATGTATCACAAGTTGCTGTTGGCAAGCTGGATCAACTATCTGTATTTGGTGGTGATTACCCTACTATTGATGGCACGGGTGTGCGTGATTATATTCATGTCGTTGATTTAGTTAAAGGCCATATACAGGCATTACAAGCTTTAAACAATTCCTCAGGTTGTAGAGCCTATAATCTAGGCGCTGGAAAAGGCTATAGCGTGCTGGAAATTGTTTCTGCATTTGAGCGCATAACTGGAAAGACGATTAAATATAAAATTGTTGAACGTCGCGCAGGCGATATTGCAGAGAATTACGCTGACTCCAGTTTAGCTTTACGCGAACTTAACTGGCAAACAGAAAAAAACCTGGATGATATGGTTACTGACACCTGGCGCTGGCAAAGTGCAAACCCGAATGGATATAAATAAAAAGTTATGGCAATAGAAATAGAACGTAAGTTTTTACTGGCCAATGATAATTGGCGAACCCAGGTATCAAAATCCACACGTTACCGGCAAGGTTATTTGAATAGCGACAAGCATAGCTCTGTCAGAGTCCGAGTGAGTGATGATAGTGCCAAGATAAATATTAAAAGTGCCACGATAGGTGCCCAGCGTCAGGAATATGAATACGATATACCGGCTGAAGATGCCCATGAATTACTCAATACCTTATGCCATAAGCCGCTAGTGGAAAAAACAAGGCATCTTGTTGTAGTTAAGCAACATACTTGGGAAATTGATGAATTTTCAGGCGAAAATCAAGGCTTGATCGTCGCTGAAATAGAGCTATCTGCTGTAAATGAGATATTTGAGAAATTAGACTGGGTAGGTCAGGAGGTCACGGAAGATGTTCGCTATTACAATAATCAATTAGCAAAACACCCTTATACTCGCTGGTAGTTGTATATTTTTTGCAACAAATGTTGCAAAAAAGTGAATTAGCAACTATATTTAGCGTATGAAACAGATATCTACCCTACTTATTCTGCTTGCGCTAAATTCAATGCCCGTTCTTGTAAAGGCTAATGAATTAGAGCTTGCTGTGCAAAAAATAGAGTTCCAATGGGCTCATATTCATTACAGTGTTGCAAAAGAGCAACAGCCAGGGGCATATAAGCAATTACTTGCCAACCTTAAGAGCGTACAGGCACAATACCCGAATAAAGCAGAATTAATTATCCAGCAAGCGATTATTGTCGCATCTAACGCTGAAAATATTAGTCCACTCAAGGCATTAAGCGCAATTCATCAGGCTCGAGACCTTTTATTGCAGGCAATAGAATTAGACCCAAATGCCTCAGAAGGCGCGGCATTTGTTACCCTAGGGTCACTTTATTATATGGTTCCCAGCTGGCCTATCGCTTATGGGGATAACGATAAAGCACAGAAAATGCTAAAAAAAGCTCTTGTAATTAACCCTAATACTATTGATGCAAACTATTTCTATGGTGACTTCCTGGTTATGCAAGGGCGACAAAAAGAAGCGGTAGCTTATTTTAAGCGAGCACTCGCCATTCCAGCGAGAACAACGCAAGTGTTTGCTGACAATCAATTACACGCACAGGCACAACAGGCTATTATGGACAACAGTCAACTAGTCGCAGTTAATAAACCAATACTGTTCACTGCTGCATACGCAAAGTAATAAAACAGACCGTAGGCCGGAATAGCGTGAGCGTTTTCCGGCACACACACCCGAAACAAAAAAACATCCCCAACCTTCGTACACCCTTCATGTGGAGAGCATACGCTATTCCACCCTGTCATAATTTAAGTTTCAGAAATATATTCGCATTCATAACGCGAAACCTTCAGTGAGTCAGACCAATAATCACTTGCCAGACCAGACTTTTGCTTCAAGTGTAGTAAAAAGTCTCCGGGCTCAGCTAATGATTCCCACACAGAAGGCAGAAATGTGCCTCGATGCCCACCTTCTTGCATAATCAATCCATCTACTCCAGGGCGTAATTGCCGAACCAAGTCTTCTTCTGAATAAAAACTCATTGGCTCCGCCGCACTTAGAATGGAAAGGTGAATTTCTAATTGGCTATATTCAGCTGTGGTTACCGGCGGGAACCGAGGGTCACGAAATGCAGCTGCAAAAGCGTTTTCGGCCACATCAACAATTAAGGGACGTATAGCCTCTAACATGCCAATACAACCACGCAATTGATGCTTAATTTCCAGAGTAACAAATGTTGCGCGCTGTGCTTGTAATTCCGCTACAAACTCTTTGTAGTTAATGGGTACCGCAATGCCATGCTCCAATCCATAGGCAATTGAGTCTTTAGCTATGCGCATTAATTGTTGTTGATTGCTAGTTAATAACATAAGCACCATACCCCACAACACGGCTTTTATCTCCAGCAGTATCACCTGAATTCCTAAGATCAATGGTTTCAATCTGCAAGGATTTTTTTTGGGCCAGAGAGAGTAGCCCGCTCACAGGTACTCGCCCACAGGCGCTATCGTAATTTAAATGTAGATAATCAAGTCGTTCAATTTTGTCACTGGTTTCCCTATCTAAGCGTTGCGCAGTGGCATAATCATGAAAATGACTAAGATCCGAACTAATAACGATTAAAGTACCCTCTGTACCATAAAATAGTTCTAGTAATTGCTCTATCTGTTCAGCTGGGCAATCACCTACGACAATAGGAATCAGATAAAATGCATCTAAAACCATTTGTAAAAAAGGCAGTTGCACTTCTAGGCTATGCTCAAACTCATGTGCCTGTTCCAGATATTCGACAAAGGGGAGCTTAGCTAGAGATGCAATCGCATTTGTATCCAGAGGAATATTCCCCAATGGGGTTCTGAAAGCCTCTGCATGAGAAAGAGCAAGCCCTGTAAAGCCAATTTTATGTGATGGGCCTAATAAAATCACACGCTTAATATGACTACGCCCGGGTTGTAAGCGGGCATAAGCCGTCGCAGCACAAGCACCTGAATAAATATAACCTGCATGAGGTACGATCATAGCCTTTGGAGCTTTGTCTACTGGCTCAGCCTGCTCCAGGTAGCTTTCAATCATCGACGCTAGTGTGTTCGGGTTATCAGGATAAAACGAGCCAGCGACTGCAGGTGGGCGTATATTTGGCATATTATTTCCTGTTATGAGAAAAATGTTTTAATTCTCTATATAAGCCTATTAATGTTAAATTACAAGTTTCTATCCAATAAATAGTTTAATTTTTTAGGCCGAATAGACGTGCACAAGGCTTTTATTGCATACTCAGTTGGCCCAGCAAGCATGTGATACGCATCCTTTCAGATTAGTAGATATCGCAGGTTCTTAATTAATGAGGTTTGTTATGCATACAAGAGAAAACTCTGAATCAATTGTTGCCACTCGCTATTGGCATGACCTTGGCGATGGCCGTATACAATGCGATTTATGCCCCCGATTTTGTAAATTACATTCTGACCAACGAGGCTTATGCTTTGTGCGCAAAAATTAGGATAAGAAAGTCGTCTTAACCAGTTATGGTCGTTCTAGTGGCTTTGCTATTGATCCGATTGAAAAAAAACCATTAAACCATTTTTACCCTGGCTCATCAGTCTTTTCTTTTGGCACAGCGGGCTGTAATCTGGCCTGTAAATTCTGTCAAAACTGGGATATCAGTAAGTCACGCGAAATGGACTCATTAATGAGTATTGCCGGACCTGAAAAGATAGCCAAAAAAGCCTCTGAGCTCGATTGCTTAAGTGTCGCCTACACCTATAATGACCCGGTGATTTTTCACGAATATGCCATCGATACAGCGATTGCCTGTCGAGAATTAGGCATCAAATCAGTTTCTGTTTCTGCAGGTTATGTATGTCCCGAGCCCAGAGCTGAATTTTATCAGCACATGGATGCGGCAAATATTGATTTAAAAGCTTTTACCGAGAATTTTTATCGTAAATTAACAGGTTCTCATTTAGCGCCAGTATTGGATACTCTGCTTTATTTGCAACATGAAACATCGGTCTGGCTAGAACTAACAACACTTATCATTCCTGGTGAAAATGATTCCACTGAAGAGTTAGAGCAAATGACTCAGTGGGTGGTAGAAAACCTAGGCAGTGATGTACCTATGCACTTTACCGCCTTTCATCCGGACTGGAAAATGCAGGATAAGCCATCTACCCCTGTCTCTTCATTATTAATGGCACGAGAGATTGCTTTAAAAAACGGCGTGCATTATGCCTATGTTGGTAACGTTCATGACAAGGCGGCCGATAGTACCTATTGTCATGCCTGCGGGCATTTACTAATAGGCCGCGACTGGTATCAACTATCTGACTGGAATTTAACAGAATCAGGGGCGTGTGCAGCCTGCGGTACGCAATGCGCGGGACATTTTGCAGCAAAACCTGGTGACTGGGGCGCTAAGCGCCTGAGTGTCAAAATGTAGAGCGGACTTTAGTTCGCTAGTTTCACTCCCTAATTTTCAAAATAGCGGACTAAAGTCCGCTCTACAGCGTTTTGCTTTGAATATTAACGGTATTATTTTGCATACGCATCAATACCAGTACCAACACGATTGCAGGCAACCCCACTGACGAAGCATACAAAAAGAACATCGCATAGCCATATGCATCAACGATCAGGCCTGATAAGCCCCCCATTAATTTAGCCGGTAATGTCATTAGTGAGCTAAACAGCGCGTATTGTGTAGCAGTGTAGGCGCTATTGGTTAGACTGGATAAGTAGGCGATAAAGACAGAGGTGGCAATACCACCACTTAAATTATCGGCACTGATCACGATAGCCAATAAGCGTAGATCAGGCTCGGAGTTTGCGAGCAAAACAAATAATAAGTTAGTGCCTGCAACTAAGACAGCACCTAATAACAAGGGCTTCATCAGACCATAGCGTATAACCAACACACCTCCTAGCGCCGCACCAAAGATGGTCATAAAAAAACCGAAAATTTTACTTACGTCGGCAATTTCTGTTTTGCTAAAACCTAAGTCCAGATAAAATGGGTTGGCCATCACTCCCGTAGTGATATCACTCATTTTATACAGTGCTATCAAAGCTAGAATCCAGATAGCCGTTTTGCCGTTACGTACAAAGAACTCAGCAAACGGGCTGATAACGGCATCAGAAAACCAGGCAATTAAGCGCTGCAGTGTGCCTTTATGGGCTTGCACATCTAATGCCGTCTCGATTTTATTTTCCAGTTCAGTTGCCTGCTTGTTCTGCAGGTGTTTAGGCTCAGAACTGAGTAAAGTGGCCACTATACCAACAAACATACATAAAGCCATCGCTGAATAAGCAGCATTCCAGCCTACATATTCGGCGATATAAAAAGCACCGGCACCAGAAACCAGCAAAGCAACGCGATAGCCAAAGACATACATGGCGGCCATTGCTGCCTGATATTCGGGCCCTATGGCTTCAATACGATAAGCATCAATGACAATATCCTGTGTTGCTGAACAAAAAGCGATCCATACTGCCGTTACAGCAATTAACTCAATTTGAGTGAGTGGGTTTAGCTCTGCCAAGGCCATTAATCCAGCTGAAATACCAACTTGAGCCAATAACATCCAGCTTCGACGCTTACCGAGTAAGCGAGTTAAAAAAGGCAATGGTAGTCGATCAACCACAGGTGCCCAGATAACTTTAATAGAATAGGTTAAGCCTACCCAGCTAAAAAAGCCAATAACCGATAAGGTAATACCAGAATCACGCAACCATGCCGAAAGTGTTGAGAATACTAATAAAAAAGGAAGCCCAGCCGAAAAGCCAAGAAAAGACATGCCTAATACTTGTGGGCGCATATAAGCGGCAAAGGATTGTTTCCAGCTATGCTTAGTCATATCTAAGGTTAAATAAATATTTCAGAAATAAAAAAAGGGAGCAGAATCTAAAATTCTACCCCCTCTTTAAAACAGAGTTTCTATTAACTCAATCAATTTGCGTAGGGCGTGGCTTTAGCCCGCTTGTTATAGTAGCGGGCTAAAGCCACGCCCTACGGCTATAATTAACTTTTCAGCTATTAGCCATTGATTAAATAATGCACAAAGATACTTGCGATATAACCTAGTGCAATCACTGGTGTCCATTTCATATGACTAAAGAAAGTATATTTATGGTTAGATGAACCCATTAATGCAACACCTGCCGCTGAACCCACAGATAGCATTGAACCACCAGTACCGGCAGTTAATGTAACCAATAACCATTGGTATAAGTCCATATCCAGATTCATGCTTAATACTGCAAACATTACCGGGATATTATCAACAATCGCTGAGATAACCCCAACAATAATATTCGCTGGTGTCTGACCTAGGCCATCGTACATACCTGCAGCAATTAACTCTAGATAGCCAATATAACCTAAACCACCGACCGCAAAAACCACACCAAAGAAGAAGAATAATGTATCCCACTCTGCATCGCGTACTTTATCGAAGATATCAAACTCATCATGCTCTTCACCTTCACCAGAGCTATATAGGGTTTTAAGCCTAAAGCCATAAACCATTAACACACCTAAACCGGCCATCATGCCCATAAAAGGTGGTAAATGTAGTACTTGTTTAAAGCTAACAGCAGTGACAATGGTTAATATAAATAGAACACAGACTTGAATTGCACCTGGCTTTAATTCAACCGCAGCTTCGTTTGTTGCGGCTGGTTGCTCATCAGGCACAGCCAGCCACATAAAGTAGGCCGGGATAAGATAGTTAACAACCGAAGGGATAAATAAAGCGAAGAAATCAAAGAATTCAGCATAGCCGGCTTGCCATACCATTAGGGTCGTGATATCACCAAAGGGGCTAAATGCACCACCTGCATTAGCAGCAACAACAAGGTTTACAAAACCAATGGCAACAAATTTTTCGTTATCTTTACCTACCGCTAAAACAACCGCACCAACCAATAGAGCTGAAGTCAGGTTATCTGCAACTGCCGATAAAAAGAAAGTAATAATACCGGTGATCCAGAAAAGCTTTTTATAGCCAAATTCTTTTCTAATCATCCAAGAGCGTAATGCTTCAAACACATTACGTTCGGCCATGGCATTGATATAGGTCATCGCAACCAGTAAGAACAGCATTAATGCGGCATATTCTTTAAGGTTAAACTCAAATGCCTCATGTAGGGCTTCTGTAGAGACTCCTGCTTCAGCAGCAAGAATAGCCGCGTGGGCCCAGATAACTGCAGCCGCAATAATAACAGGCTTGGATTTACGTAAACCGGTAAACTCTTCGGCCATGACAAAGCCATAAGCGATGATGAAAATCAGCACAGTATAAATGCCGCGCTCTGTTCCGGTCAGTCCCAGATTAACAATTTGCTCTTCAGCCATTGCCAACTGAGGCATGCTGAGTAGCGCAGCAAAAATCAAAAATAAACGTAACAAAACAACCCCCTAGGCTTTCAATGAATTAATAATTATTTTTATAGAATTTTCTTTAAACTCAACCGCATATGATATCATCAACTAATTTATTTTGTCATTTAATCGCTAGCGGTATATGATTAAAGACTCTATTCAATACGCTTATATTAGCGCTTAAATATGTATCAATATAACGATAAAGATCAAACTCTCATTGATGAACGTGTCACCCAGTTTCGTGATCAGACTGAACGCTTTTTAAAAGGTGAAATTGCCGATGATAAATACCGCGCATTACGTTTAATGAATGGCGTGTATGTGCAGACACATGCCCCTTTATTACGTATAGCCGGACCTTATGGCTTACTATCGAGTAAACAGGTCAGAAAGCTGGCATCAATTGCCCGTGATTATGATAAAGGCTTCTGTCATTTTACTACCCGGCAAAATATACAGTTTAACTGGCCGGCACTGGAAAGAGTTCCCGATATACTAGAGGAACTAGCCAGCGTACAAATGCATGCCATACAGACTAGTGGGAACTGCCTTAGAAATACTACCTCTGACCAATTGGCAGGTGTTGCTATTGATGAGCTAGAAGATCCGCGGCCCTATTGCGAAATAATTCGTCAATGGACCATCTTTCATCCAGAGTTTGCCTATTTACCGCGCAAATTCAAAATTGCAGTAAGTGGATCCCAGCAGGATCGTGCCGCAATTCGATTCCATGATATAGGTTTGCAACTGGTTAAAAATGACCAGGGTGAAGTGGGGTTTTCCCTCTTTGTTGGCGGTGGCTTAGGCCGTACACCTGTCATTGGTCAAATTGTCAGACCATTTTTAGAGAAGAAACATTTACTGTCTTATCTGGAAGCTATATTACGTGTTTATAATCTCTATGGACGCCGTGATAATAAATATAAAGCCCGGATTAAGATACTGGTAAGAGAAACAGGTCTCACAGAAATCAGAAAACAAATAGAGGCTGAATGGGATTTAATTAAAGATAAACTGGAATTAAGTTCAGAGCGTATCAGCGAAATACAGCAACAATTTACGCCTCCTGCTTACCAGGCTAATGCAGCACAAGATACAAGTTATGCCGATAACTCAGCTAATAATGCTGATTTTTCTACCTGGCTTAAGCATAATATCGCAGAGCATAAAGTAGACGGTTATCATGCCGTTTATATTTCATTAAAAGCACCCGATAGCCCACCGGGAGATTGTACTGAAAGCCAGCTTGATGCTATTGCAGAGCTAGCTGATCAACACAGTTTTGGTATGGTACGGGTTACTCACCGTCAAAATCTAGTATTAGCTGATGTAAAGCAGGCCGATTTATTCGATTTATGGAAAAAACTAGATGCTTTAAAGCTGGCAACACCCAATATTGGTAAAGCGACTGATATGATCTGCTGCCCTGGTCTGGATTATTGCTCTCTTGCAAATGCAGGGTCGATCGGCGTTGCCAAAGAGATCAATGAAGCTTTAGACTCTATGGATTACATCCATGATTTAGGCGATTTAAAAATCAATATCTCAGGTTGTATGAATGGCTGTGCGCATCAAAGCGTTGGTCATATCGGTATTCTGGGGGTTGATAAAAAAGGCGTCGAATGGTATCAGATAACATTAGGCGGATCCTCTGAAAATGATGCTGCTATTGGTCATCGCTTGGGGCCTGCTGTTAGCAAGGAAGATGTTACCTCAGTCGTTAAAACCCTACTTGAAGTCTATATTGAGCAGCGTATTAATGAAGATGAATCATTTCTAGCCACGGTTAGGCGTGTTGGTATAGCCCCATTTAAGGAGAAAACATATGCAACTCATTAAAGATAAGCAAGTTACTCAGGATAACTGGGCTTATATCGTTGACGAAACACCGTTAAAAGCTGACTATATTATTGTTTCTTTAGTCCGGTGGCAGCAAGAGCGCGAGCAATTATCTAAGGTTAAACATCTGGGTTTAAGACTTGAGTCTGATGTGGAGCTAGATGAAATTGCTAGTGATTTGTCTCACTTTCAATTGATTGAGCTATATATCCCAGTGTTTACCGATGGACGCGCTTTTACTCATGCCCGTTTATTGCGCAGTCGTTATGGATATACCGGTGATATTCGTGCCAGTGGTGATTTTATGCGCGATCAGGTTTTTTATCTAAACCGTGTCGGTGTCAGTAGTTTTGAGTTAAATGATCAGGACAATGCGCAACAAGTCATTCAATCCATGAGTGATTTTTCAGTAGATTCCCAAGAGTCCGTTGCCTAAGTAGAGTTACAAATATCACATCACCCGAGGTGTGGATCGTTACCCACACCAGCACCGGAAGTGAAACTTTAGTCCCGCATTGAGTTAGATGCAGGATAAATCTAACTTCCGGCATATCCTAGTGCCCCTCAACCTAAGTTAATCAAAATGAAGCCACTCTTGTTTGTTTTTATTACTTTCGTTCTCATGTATTTGGCAGCAGACAATTTCCTGACTAGGCAATCGCCAAGTTATGCAATTGAGCACCCGAATGACATTATTCAACACGCACTACTTGAAAATCCAATTAAAAGTATGCAGCAAGGAATCATTATTTCGGCTGACAGAAGAGGACATTATTCCGGAATCGGAATGATTAATAAGCATAAAATGGAGTTTATGATCGATACCGGCGCAACCTCAGTAGCAGTTCCTAGTAAATTAGCTAAACAGGCAGGTTTAATATTTGGTATGCCTGTTGTCAGTAGTACAGCAGCAGGAAACGTGAGAGCATATCAAACCACGATAGCTACTTTAACAATCGGGGTCTATCACCTTGAAAAATACGCATGCACTTATTCTTGAAAAACTAGATCGGGTTTTAATTGGCATGACTGTTCTAAAAAAGTTTAAAGTCACTCAGTTTGATGGCAAGATGGTGATCGAGTTACCTTAGGAGTGAGAACTCAATAACTGAAGTTTCCCAATAATTATTTATGGTAAAATTGAAACTATGCTCCCGAATGACATTATTCAACACGCACTACTTGAAAATCCAATTAAAAGTACGCAGCAAGGAATCATTATTTCGGCTGACAGAAGAGGACATTATTCCGGAATCGGAATGATTAATAAGCATAAAATGGAGTTTATGATCGATACCGGCGCAACCTCAGTAGCAGTTCCTAGTAAATTAGCTAAACAGGCAGGTTTAATATTTGGTATGCCTGTTGTCAGTAGTACAGCAGCAGGAAACGTGAGAGCATATCAAACCACGATAGCTACTTTAACAATCGGGTCTATCACCTTGAAAAATACGCATGCACTTATTCTTGAAAAACTAGATCGGGTTTTAATTGGCATGACTGTTCTAAAAAAGTTTAAAGTCACTCAGTTTGATGGCAAGATGGTGATCGAGTTACCTTAGGAGTGAGAACTCAATAATACCCGAGCCTGACTTGTCTTTTGGCTCCACAGCCGCACTATAAAAACAGTTGCATAGCCTGCTATGCGCCTGTTTTCCAAGCACGACTGTGAAACCAAAAACCTGCGTCATACTTTCGGGTATTATTAAATCCTCGCTCCTTAAACTAGAAAAATCAGTTGAGCGTGGAATTATAGAGCGCAATAGAAAATTGCTTAAAGACATGAACGAGAATTGGAATAAACAATTGATTCTGGTGTATTTTGTTAGTTTAACCTATACTCGGGTTTTATATAATAACAATAATAAATATTCAGGAGTGCAGTACCATGTTTGAGATTCTTTTTATTTTAGTGGTTATCTATGTAGCCTATGTTGTCTATAGCTCTGTTAATGATGATGACGGGCAACAAAGCAACAGCGCAAAAGTGGATGATAAGATAAGTTCTAAATCACCAGCGAATGTAGCAGCTACTGTAAAAGTTGACGAAATTTCTACTAAACAAGGTGC
Organism: Bathymodiolus platifrons methanotrophic gill symbiont; assembly: GCF_002189065.1. Classification (GTDB taxonomy): domain Bacteria; phylum Pseudomonadota; class Gammaproteobacteria; order Methylococcales; family Methylomonadaceae; genus Methyloprofundus. The sequence goes on along the minus strand of NZ_BDMN01000110.1, from coordinate 19,713 downwards.
AACTAAAAAAGCCAAACCTGCGCAGGCAACTCAAGCTAAAACAAAGCCTAAAACCAATAAACTAGCATCGCCTAAAATTGAATTACGCACTGTTATGATGAAAAATCCGGCAACGGGCGAAGAAGCAAAAGTGGCGGGCAGCTATAGAATGGTTAAACGCTGGATAAAAGAAGCCCTGGTCGAAGAAGGTTTACTAGAAAAAATCTATAAAAATAATGAACTGGATGATGCTACGAAAGTGGTTGTCGCTGAAGCACTTTCGGTGATAAAAGCGATGGATAAATATAAAGTTTAGCCCTGTAGGCTTCAATTAATCCATACGACTAATTCAAGATAAATAAAGTTCCCTGTCTTTTATTGACAGGGAGCTGCAAACGCTGGAATCTGTGTAGGCAATGAGTAACTAGCTGCTCTACCAGCTTATTCTTTTACCTCGGTCAGTCTGATTTATTATTTTAAACTTTCTGACTAAAGTGAAAACAATTCACGCATTTTTGCACCTGGCTGCTCAGCCCTCATAAATGCCTCACCTACCAGGAAGGTATAAATATCATTATCCATCATTAATTGCACATCTTCTGGAGTGTGAATGCCGCTTTCGGTAATCACCAAACGATCTTCCGGCACCATGGCTTGTAAATTTAGCGTAGTCTGTAGCGACGTTTCAAATGTGCGTAGGTTACGATTATTAATACCCATTAATGGCGTATCCAGTTTTAAAGCACGTTCCATTTCTGCTTTATCATGCACTTCGACCAGTATATCCATACCCAATTCTTTTGTCGTATCCGCCAGTTCATGCATTTGCGTATCCGATAAAGCAGCAACAATTAATAATATACAATCCGCACCTAATGCCCGTGACTCATGTATCTGATAAGGATCAATCATAAAATCCTTACGTAATACCGGCAAAGGACAGGCTTGCCGAGCCAGTTGCATATTAACTTCACCGCCCTGAAAATATTCTTTATCGGTTAATACCGAAAGACAAGTTGCGCCACTCATTGCGTAATCCTGCGCAATTTCAACAGGTTTGAAATTTTCTCTAATAACCCCTTTGCTTGGAGATGCTTTCTTCACTTCAGCAATAATGGCAGGCTTTTTACTAGCTGCTTTATCTTGCAAAGCCAGAGCAAAACCACGCGGTGTTTCTGTATCGCTAATAATGCCTGCTAAATCAGCAACTGACATACGTTGTTTGCGTTTTGCAACTTCTTCAGCTTTTGTAGCAAGTATCTTTTTTAAAATATCAGGAGTATCGGTCATAGGAATGTTTTGTTCGAAAAAGTTCATAGTTGTGTGCTATTCATAAATAGAACATAACTGTTAAACATTACTGTAGGGCGTGGCTTTAGCCCGCCTTTCATACTGCGGGCTAAAGCCACGCCCTACACAGATTATTTGGGAAATCTAAAATCAGTGAAAATTTACCAGCGCATCCAGCTTTTCCTTTGCTGCGCCAGAAGCTAAAACCTCTTGTGCCTTAGCGATGCCGGCAGCTAAAGAATCCACCAAACCCGCTGCATAAATGGCTGCACCTGAATTTAAGACAACTATATCTCGAGCAGGACCGGGTTGGTTATTTAATGCAGACATTACCACGGCTAAACTGTGTTCAACATCTGTTACCGCTAAATCAGCTAAATTGGCACGCTGCAAGCCAAATTGCTCAGGACTAATACGGTAAGTCGTAATTTCACCCTTATTTAACTCTGCTACCGTGGTCTCGCTGGCAATACTGATTTCATCCAATCCATCATCAGCATGTACAACTAAAACATGCTCACTACCTAGCGCTTTTAATACATGAGCGACTGGCTCTACCCATTGCTTGTCAAAAACACCGATTAACTGGTTTGGAGCACCCGCGGGGTTTGCTAAAGGGCCCAGCAAATTAAAGAGTGTACGTACACCCATTTCCTTGCGTGGACCTCCAACATGCTTCATAGCGCCATGATGCTTTTGCGCAAATAAAAATCCAACACCAATGCTATTAACGCATTGCGCTACCTGATCGGCAGATAGATTCAGATTAACTCCTGCTGCCTCAAGCACATCCGCACTACCTGAACGGCTGGAAACTGAACGATTGCCATGTTTGGCAACAGCTCCTCCTGCAGCAGCGACAACAAAGGCACAAGTAGTCGAGATGTTAAATGTGTTTGCGCCATCGCCCCCGGTTCCGCAGGTATCGATAATATGTTCGCCCTGTATATTTACTTTGCTAGCAAGTTCACGCATCACTTCGGCAGCGGCAGTAATTTCTTCTACCGTTTCACCTTTGCAACGTAAGGCGATTAAAAACCCCGCTATTTGTGCAGAGCTGCTCTCACCACTCATAATACTGCGCATAACATCACGCATTTCCTGGCGAGAAAGGTCTTGTTTCTCCAATACTGCTTGTAAGGCCGTTTGTATATTCATTTTATTTGGTTAGCTGCGTTTTACACACAATAATTCAGCAAACGAGAAGGTACATGAAATACCCTGGGTTTATTTCTCCAGGAAATTACGCAACATATCATGACCATGCTCAGTCAAAATAGATTCCGGATGAAACTGCACACCTTCAATATCTAGCTCTTTATGGCGTACGCCCATGATTTCATCAATATTACCCTGTTCATCTTGTGTCCATGCTGTAATTTCCAGACATTCAGGCAATGTTTTTTGATCAATCACTAATGAATGATAACGCGTTGCAGTAAATGGATTATTCAAGCCTGCAAATACACCGTCATTATTATGATAAACCGGCGAAACTTTGCCATGCATAATACTTTTCGCATGAACAATATTGCCGCCAAAAGCATTCCCAATACTTTGATGACCTAAACAAACTCCTAGTATTGGTAGCTCTCCAGAAAAGCTGAGGATCGTAGCAACTGAAATCCCGGCTTCTTTAGGTGTACATGGCCCAGGAGAAATTACAATTTTATCGGGATTTAGAGCGCGAATATCATCAACACTGACTTCATCATTACGTACGACTGTGACATCAGCACCTAGCTCACCAAAATATTGCACCAGGTTATAAGTAAAGGAGTCATAATTATCGACCATCACAACTTTACATTTGCTCATGAGCCGCCCCCGTTTAATCCAGCCTCAGCCATTGTTACTGCACGGAAAATTGCACGTCCTTTATTCATGGTTTCATCCCATTCATTCTGGGGTACTGAATCATAAACGATCCCTGCTCCAGCTTGTATATGTAAAGTTTTATCTTTTATTACTGCGGTTCTGATGGCAATTGCGGTATCCATATTTCCCGACCAGGAAATATAGCCTACCGCACCTGAATACACGCCTCGTTTTACTGGCTCTAATTCATCAATAATTTCCATTGCCCTAATTTTGGGTGCTCCACTCACTGTTCCCGCAGGAAAAGTTGCTGCCAAAACATCAAAAGCATCTTTGTCTGCCTGCAATTCTCCGGTGACATTGGAAACAATATGCATCACATGTGAATAACGCTCTATCAACATTTTATCGGTTAATTCAACCGTTCCTATTTTAGCCACACGCCCTGCGTCATTACGTCCTAAATCAATTAGCATCAGATGCTCAGCCAGTTCTTTAGGATCAGCTAATAAATCTTTTTCTCGTGCCAAATCTTCAGCTGGAGTTTTACCACGAGGCCTTGTGCCAGCAATAGGCCGAACAGTGATCATCTCATCTTCTAAGCGAACCAGAATTTCAGGTGAAGAACCGACAATATGAAAACCCCCTAAATTGAGATAATACATATAGGGTGATGGATTCAAACAACGTAAAGCACGATATAAATCAATCGGGACAGCAGCAAAAGGAATAGATAAGCGCTGTGATAACACGACTTGCATCACATCCCCGGCAACAATATATTCCTTAGCTTTTAATACCGCGTCTTTAAATCCTTGCTCAGTAAATCCTGAGACAAAATCTGCTTCATTTACCTGCCTAGGGCTATGTTCTCTATTGGTTTGAGCTTTTAACTCATGTAATTTTATGATCAGTTCATCAAGGCGAACTTGTGCATTCTCATATGCATTATTTTGCTCTGGATTCGCATGAGTGAGTAGTATCATTTTGCCAGACAGGTTATCGAATACTAATATCTCTTCAGAAACCATCAATAAAATATCCGGGCTGGCAATCGGATCGTCTTTCCCCGTTGATTTTAAGCGCGGTTCTATATAACCAATGGTTTCATAACCAAAATAACCAACCAGACCACCATTAAAGCGTGGGAGATTTTCTATATCCGGCACTTTGAAACGTTCTTTAAACTCTTCTATCCAGATCAGTGGATTATCATGCTCTAAAGTTTCAACTACTGCCCCTGATTCTTCAATCCGAATTTCATTGCCGAATATTTTTATTAAAGATTTACACGGTAGGCCAATAATAGAATATCGACCCCATTGCTCTCCACCATGTACCGATTCAAAAAGATATGAATAAGCCCCATCCGCTAATTTAAGATACGCACTCAATGGGGTATCTAAATCTGCTAGCACTTCACGTGCGATAGGGATTCGATTGTAGCCTTGATCGGCATATTGCTTGAATTGTTCTGGTGTCATGGGGGTGTATTTTATGATGGTGACACGGGGCTTTATTAAAAAACCGTACCTGATTATAAACTGAAGTTTCCCAATTATTGAGTAGCTGAAATACACAATGCTGGTGTATCGAGGTTTATTTTAGGTGGTTTTGCCATGTTTATAGCAAACCCCTACTTAATTCCCCTTAGGCAATAGCATTTGAAACGAATGAAAAGACTATTTTTTTCATATAGTTGTAGCATAGTTTCAATTTTACCATAAATAATTATTGGGAAACTTCAGATTATAAACAGCAGTCAAAAAATGAATTTATCTATTTTAAACGAATGATGCTGTTTTTAATAATGTTATTGAATATATTGTAGCGCTGGCCTTTAACTGCGAAGCACCTATGCACAAATAGCGACTTAAAGAGTCAAGTACCAGCTTAAGTGATTAGCTACAGTTCAGGGTATTCATACACACTTATTTGCCAGTGTTTACTAAAAATACTTGTAGACCCTTGCAAGCCTTTCATTTTCAGTTGCTTGCCAATATAACTGTTAAATATACTATGCCCAACTAGGAGGACGCTATTATTAGCCAGTGCTCTATTATGTAACATACCTGCAGCAATAGCCGCTCTTTGTTTTACCGTAGATTTAGAGTCAGAATGATTTGAGTAACCCATAAACCAAAGTATCCTAAATAACACAAACCATACTGTAGCCGACAGTTTAGGAGAGCGGATATTACAGTAAGGCAATTCTACTTCGCGAAATATTGCATCGATACAATAAATACCTCTTATACCCAGAAGTTTTGCTGATTCTATCGAACGTCGTAAATTACTGCAGACTACAACATTACATTGTTTTGTTAGCTCAACTGCCTGTTTTGGCGGTTGCTGAGCTGTATCCAGACTGGCTGCATTATAGGCTTTAATCCATTGATGAAGTTCATTCGCCTGTAATTTACCTAACTCTGGTAAGTCGGGCTTACCATGCCTTATAAATACAATTTTCATACCACAAACCTACTTCTGTTCATTAGCACACTAATTTTGCTAAATGTTCAATAGTATTAATTTGATAATCAGCCCCTAACTCATCAATGCTATATTTTCCAATATAACCATAAGGCACTATTGCTGTTTTAAAGCCTGCATTTTTTCCTGCCTGTATATCATTGATAGAATCACCTACCATTAATGCTTGTTCTGGATCCACTGCAATGGCTTTTGCCGCTTCCAATAAAGGCAGTGGATCGGGCTTCATTCGTTGAAATGTGTCGCCAGAAGCAATAAATTGAAAGTAATCTTTAATGCCAATCTCAGTTAATAAAGGTAAGGTCAATAGTGCAGGTTTATTGGTTACACAGGCTAACTTAATTCCAGCTAGTTTAAGTTGCTCCAGACCTTCCTTAGCCCCTGCATATAATTGACTATTTACACAGATATTTGCACTGTAAAAGTTAAAATACAAACGCATCGCTTGTCGCAGATTGGCTGGTTCTATTTTTGGCTCTAACTCGCCCGTAAGTGCACAATTAATTAGCTTCGTAGCGCCAAAGCCTAACCACTGTTTTATCTCTTGTTCTGAATAGGTGGCCTGATTTAATTCAGATAACATCTGATTTATCGCTATTGCTATATCAGGGGATGAATCTACTAGAGTACCATCCAGATCAAAAACAATCAGTCTAGGTTTGAAATGTGTCATTGTCATGTGCTTTACCATGAAAGGCAGGAAGGACTTAAAGATATTACAGTATTAACTTTATAAGCTGAAGTTTCCCAATTATTGAGTAGCTGAAATACACAATGCTGGTGTATCGAGGTTTATTTTAGGTGGTTTTGCCATGTTTATAGCAAACCCCTACTTAATTCCCCTTAGGCAATAGCATTTGAAACGAATGAAAAGACTATTTTTTTCATATAGTTGTAGCATAGTTTCAATTTTACCATAAATAATTATTGGGAAACTTCAGTTTATAAGCTGTATTGAAGTATTTTATGATCTTTCGTTAAACAGTCAATCTCCTTTCCTTCACGCTCTTCATGGTGATGAAAATAAGCCTTGTATCGCATTAGAATCGATGCAGCTGTTTCCCGTATTGCGCAAGCTCCATACGGGCTACGACTTTCTTTCGTTTTGGTACTTATTAATTTACACCGCCTGCCGCCAGGTGCTTTGGCTCCAGAATTTTCTCTAATTCTCCGCGTGGAATATCAGTCATTTCTTCAGCAACATCAATGATAGGTCGCCCTTGTTTATAGGCAGATTTAGCAATTTTAGCGGCTTTTGCATAGCCAATAATCGGATTTAATGCCGTGACTAATATCGGGTTTCTCGCCAATGCTTCTTGTAAATTATCTTCACGTACAGTGAAATCCGCAATTGCCTTATCCGCCAGGGAGATACTGACCTGACTGATGATTTCTATACTTTGTAAAATATTATAGGCAATCACTGGTAGCATCACATTAAGCTGAAAAGTGCCCGACTGACCTGCAATGGTAATCGTGGCATCATTGCCAATCACCTGCGCAGCAACCATGGCAGTTGCTTCTGGAATTACCGGATTAACTTTACCCGGCATAATACTGCTACCTGGTTGCAAAGCTGTTAATTCAATCTCTCCTAAACCAGCCAAGGGACCACTGTTCATCCAGCGTAAATCATTGGCAATTTTCATTAAACTCACTGCAATTGTCTTTAATTGCCCTGATAATTCAACAATAGCGTCCTGACAGCTTAAACTTTCAAAAAAAGATTCATTGGGACTAAAGGCTATACCAGTCACCTCAGTCATCGTATCAGCAAATAATGCTGCAAATTCCGGGTGTGCATTAATTCCTGTACCCACTGCTGTGCCACCCTGTGCCAGCTTTTGTACTCTCGGTAATGCACCGGAAACCCGCGCTATGCCATTACGAATTTGCTGAGCCCATGCTCCCAACTCTTGCTCCAGGGTCATAGGCATGGCATCCATCAAATGGGTGCGCCCGGTTTTTGTATAATCCCGGCAAGCAATGGCTTTAGCTTCCAGAGTTTCAGCCAAATGATCTAAAGCTGGTAATAATTGACGCTGGCATTCTATGGCTGTGCTGACATGTATCGCAGTAGGAATGACATCATTACTACTTTGCCCCATATTGACATGATCATTTGCACCGACTGCTTCCGGACAGGATTCTGAAGCAAGATGAGCCAATACTTCATTAACATTCATATTGGTGCTAGTGCCTGAGCCTGTCTGAAAAATATCAACCGGAAATTGCTCAGCATGTTTGCCTTGAATAATCTGTTCAGCAGCCTGAATAATAGCCTCGCCTCTTGTTGAATCTAATACACCTAGCTGAATATTTGCTTTAGCAGCGGTCTGCTTAATTAAAGCCACCGTCTTAATAAAAGCGGGCGGTAGTACTAAGCCGCTAATAGGGAAATTATTAATAGCTCGCTGAGTTTGCGCACCATATAAGGCATCAGCAGGAACTTGTAATTCACCCATGCTATCTTTTTCTATTCTGAACTCAGTATTCATGTCTTCAACGTTTGTAGAGCGGACTTTAGTCCGCTATTCCAGGGGGGGGGGTATAAAACTAGCGGACTAAAGTCCGCTCTACACTCTATTTCAAAGCTTTAATATCGTCAATATCAAAAGGCCAGCAGAGCTCCTTCTGGTTTTGCATATTAAGTAATACAGGGATTTTTATCGCATACCGTTCCTGCCATTGTTCTTGTTCAGCAATATCAATTTTCTGATAAGTAACATCTAATTGCTGCAATAAGTCCTCTGCTTGCTCGCATAAATGGCAGGCTGAAGTACCTAATAGAGTGAGCTTAGTCATGGCCGACATGTTTTTCAAGATAGCCCATTAAAAAGGCAGAGATAACAAAAGTGATATGAATTACCACATACCAAAGCAATTTATCATTGGCTAATTGCTCAATATTCATAAACACTTTAAGTAAGTGTATTGATGAAATAGCAACGATTGAAGAGGCAACTTTCATCTTTAAGGAACCATAATCATGCGTTCCTAACCAGTTTAATTTCTCAGTTCCTTCTTCAATATCCAGGCGGGAAACAAAATTATCATAGCCACTAAACATAACAATCACTGTTAAACTACCGACCAGCGTAATATCTATGAAAGTTAGTAATTTTAAAATTAACTGTGACTCATCAACCTGTAAAATAAGCGGAATAAAGTGGTATAGCTCTTGAAAAAACTTAATAGCCAGGGCCACTAAAGCCAGACTCATGCCTAAATAAATAGGTGCTAACAACCACCGACTCGCATAGAGTAAGCGTTCAATTGTTTGTTCTACCATTGTCTTGTCTTAAATGGTGCAGAATGCTTTTTACTCACCCGCTAACATTGCTGCAATATCATTTTCAGGCGTATCAATTCCTTTTACAGCGAGTTCGTCAGTTAATTTCTGTAAAATTCCTGGGCTAAAAAATGGTGGTAAGGTTGGGCCAATACGTAGATTTTTGACCCCTAATGCTAACAGGGACAACATCATTAAAATAGTGTGCTGCTCATACCAGGCGATATTAAACGAGACTGGCAATTGATTTAAATGCTCTAACTGCATGCTTTTTTGCAAATGCGTTAAAAATGCAATGATGGCATAAAAATCTTGCGTTTGCCCTGCGTCTAACAGGCGAGGCACACCATTGATTTCCCCTAAATCTAATTGATGGAATCTGTACTTAGTATCACCTGCCGTTAAAATCAGGGTATCTTCAGGTAATGCTTCCACTAACCCTGTGTAATAACGACGCTCTTTATGCCGTCCATCGCAACCAACTAAGACAATAATACGTTTAATATCTCTGGACTTAATAGACTGGGAAATGGCCTCAGTTAAAGCGATCAGCGCTTGCCGGCCATAACCTACCGTAACAGTACCCTCGGTTAAAGGTAAGGGTGGTTCACATTGCAGTGCTTGTTCAATAATTATGGAAAAATCCTTGGCTTTATCTGCCCGGCGCTTTTCAATATGTGCCACATTAGGCCAGCCAACCATGCCCGAAGTATACGCTTTTTCAGTATAGCCTTTTTTCGGCTGTTGCAGGCTATTACTAGTGACTAAAACAGGGCCCTGAAACTTACCAAATTGGGTTTTCTGATCCTGCCATGCTCCGCCATAATTAGCGACCAGATTAAAATATTTGTTAAATGCAGGATATCCATGAGCGGCAATCATCTCCCCATGCGTGTATATATCTACACCACTACCTGCACTTTGTTCCAGCAAATCCTGTAAATCATGAAAATCGTGCCCAGACACTAGAATCCCGGGTGTATCCCAGGTATCTAAATGTACTTTCGTTGCCGTCGGCTGGCCGAATTTTTCAATATTGATCCGTTCTAACAATGCCATAGCCAGTATCGATTGCTCTCCACATTTAAAGTTCATGGCAAGAATATCATCTAAACCTGGATCTTTACGTAATGTATAAGCAACAGATTCATGCATAAACACATAATGCTCAAGTTCAAAAAACCCTAACACCTGAGCATGCTCTAATATAGAGCCTAGACCTTTAGCTGCATATATCAACATCTCCCTGGCGGCATGCAGATCGAGTTCATCTGCTGATAATTCTTCATTGGGCTTAACACCCACTGTTTCTCCTTTTTTAACAAAGGCAGCTAGCTCAATTTGATCATAGTTCCATTGCGCTTCCTCTGGCACTTCTTCCTTATTTAAATCGGCACCGCTTTCCAGCAATATTCTTTTTAAATGCTCGCGTCGCTGTACCGCTTCAGAAATTAATTGTACAAAGACGGCTGGATCAAAATTAACATTGGTCACCATTGAATATAGTGCTCGCGCTGTAAATTTATCAATATTAATATCAGTTATATCAGATTGAGCCGCTTGTACTGCATAAAAAGACAGGCCTTTTAAGGCGTAAGTTAATAAATCATGTAAGCTAGAAACATCTGCTTTTTTTCCACAAATTCCTGCGGTATCACAGGCAATATTCTTTTTAGCTTCCTGGCAATGGTAACAAAACATGTTTATTCTCTAATATTAGTTCTAATTGATATGGCTTGTGTAACGGTTTATATTCTATCAGTAAAGCACAATATGTGCTTAGGACTGAGAATTTTATAAAACCCGAAACTGACTTGTCTTTTTTTTCAGTTTCTGTGTTGTAAAAATAGTTGCGTAGCTTGCTATGCGCCTATTTTTCGCCTTGAAACTGAACAAAAATCCTGCGCCAGTTTCGGAGTTTATTTCATCCCCAATCCTTAGTTTAAAGCAGCTATGACATTCAGTATAAAAGATTAAAAATTTTCAGCACAGAAAGCACTGAGATCATTTGCATAAAGACTCTATCTTCTTTATGCTAAATTTAGGTTTCTATCTATGGTTTTGTTAAAACTTGTAGATCTTCACTACAATTAAGGGAGATGGAAACAAATAATCATCCAAGATTGCTAGTCTTTTTGTCCGTCTTCTGCGTTGTAGTAACAGTTGCGTAGCCAGCTATGCGCCTGTTACTGCGCCTTGAATACGAACAAAAATCCTGCCCAAATAGTGGACGTTTATTTATTTCCAGCTCCCTAAACTCTATTTTAGAGCTGCTACTCACTTTTTACTGATGCTATTATTTATCCGGCATTCTATGACCTGCACAATCAATACTGATTCTGTGCATTTTAGTCCCGAGCTTTAGTGCAGTAAGTTGCCCGCCCCACAGACAACCGGTATCAATAGCATAACAATTATTCGAGTGGTGATACCCTAGTGCAGACCAGTGACCAAAAATAATTTTCAAATGATCATTTTTTCTATGTGGAAGATCGAACCAGGGTATTAAATGTTTTGGCTGATTGCCAAGAACGCCACTGTATTTAAAATCTAAACGACCATGTTTATCACACAAACGCATGCGGGTAAAACAGTTCACGGTAAAACGCAATTGCTCATAGCCTTTAAAATTATCACTCCACTGGTCAGGCTCATTACCATACATATTTTTAAAAAACTTTAAGTAATTATCACCGCGTAATTCCTTTTCTACTTTTGTCGCCATTTTCTTTGCCATGGCAAAGTCCCATTGAGGAGGCAAGCCAGCGTGCAACAAACAAAAATCGTTATTATAATGAAATAACGGTCTATGCCTTAACCAATGCAATAATTCGTCTTTATCTTTCGCCTGTAAAATTGGTCGTAGTGTATCTTTTGCACGTACAGGGGCATGTTTATAGGCAACGGCAAGCAAATGCAAGTCGTGATTTCCCAATACGCAAATGGCAGCATTACCCAGTGACTTGATAAAACGCAAAGTTTCTAATGACTTAGGCCCGCGATTAACTAAATCTCCAACAAACCAGAGTTGGTCCGTTTTTTTATTAAAATCAATTTTGTCCAGTAAGCGGCGTAAATCATCATAACAACCCTGAATATCACCAATCGCGTAGATAGCCATAACTAGTGTAAAGTTCTAGGTATCGATAAAGTAAATTGAGGAATAAGTGCGTCAAAGTTTTCTCCTGTATCAGAGAGCATAATGTACTTCCCTTGCATCACGCCAACGGCCGTTTCAATAAGAGCACCACTGGTATAAGTAAAGGTCTCGCCTGGTTTCAGGTAGGGCTTTTTACCAATAACACCTTCGCCACGAACCTCCTCAACCTTACCATTGGCATCAGTAATCAGCCAATGTCGACTCAATAATTTAGCCGGCGTTGTTCCGCTATTTGTAATCTTTATGGTATAGGCAAAAGCATATTTATGCGTACTAGGACTCGATTGGTCTGCAATATACCTGGGGTAAACTTCAATAGAAATTTTATTTGTTTCACTCATATCAAAAAATCTTGCTTCCAGAATAACTGAACTATATTTTGCGCGGGCACAATAACTGTAAACAAAGCTAGTCCGTTAAAAACGGCCCACAATCATAGTTATGCGCAGTATAGTAAATATATACATAATATTTTACCACTGATGACAGCTAACTCAGATACAATTAATATCAAACATGAAATTAACGAAATATTCTCTCGCTAACGGTAAAGCTCTAAGCTTCTTTCAAGCAACTCATGAACCAACAAAATATCACTGCAGAAATGAAAGTACTTCCGGTTATAGACCCGGAGTTTGAAATTCAACGTCGCATCAATTTTATAAAGCGACAACTTAAAAAATCAGGTTTAAAAAAACTACTATTGGGTATTAGTGGCGGTATCGATTCAACAACCTGCGGTCGATTAGCTCAATTAGCAATTGAGCAACTAAACGAGGAAGAAAAGAGTAGTGAATATCAATTTATTGCTATACGCCTTCCTTATAATATTCAGGCTGACGAAAGTGATGCTCAACTAGCCATTAGTTTTATCCAGCCTGGACGCAGTATCTCGGTTAATGTTCAATCAGGTGTGGATGCAATTCATGCAGAAACATGTCACGTACTAAAAGAGCATGGATTATTACCAGATTCAGCAACAAGTCTGGATTTTAGCAAAGGTAATGTTAAAGCTCGCACGCGGATGATAGCTCAATATGAAATCGCCGGCTTATTGGGGGGGCTAATTATTGGAACTGACCATTCTGCTGAAAATATAACAGGTTTTTTTACTAAATGGGGTGATGGCGCCTGTGATCTTGCACCGCTTTTTGGCTTGAATAAGCGCCAGGTCAGACAGCTGGCAATAAAATTGGCTGCCCCCACAGTATTGATAGAAAAAGCGCCTACTGCAGACCTAGAAGATTTAGCTCCAGGAAAAACCGATGAACAGGCTTTGGGGCTAGGTTATGATCAGCTTGATGATTTTCTTGAAGGGAAACCTGTTGCGGATAAAGTAACTCAATTAATTATAGAGACATTCCAGAAAACTCAACACAAACGACAGGCTATTCCGACTTTATATGATTAAGCTAAGCACTATAAAGCCTTTCGACAGGCTATTCCGACTTTATATGATTAAGCTAAGCACTATAAAGCCTGGTCTCTGTATTTAATGGCAAGGAAACGCAACACTATGACGCGTATCATGCGCTGCATTATGCGCTAAATCCATCGGCGCAAAACCAACGCCAAATAAAATAACAAATCCTAATGCCGCTGCAGCTAATAGCTGTATGTTTTTAGTTAAAGCAACAGGAACACTTTGTTCTAGTGAAGCAGGGTTATTAACATTCATATTAAGCCTTATTCAATTTGGTAGGTTGCAAGGGTGGCACAGCATCAATAAATTTGTGGCATAAAAAGCCTGTACTGCAACCGATTATAAACCATAATAAAGCATTCGCGATACTGGTTTGCAGAATGAACTGATGCCATAGCCCTGTTAGCATAGCTACTGCTTCTGGGTCAGAATGACTAAAACCATGTATTTCAGGGGCAGGCGCTCCAATTAAATGTGGTAGAAGCATCAATATCAGTCCTGCTCCTTTATAATAACGAGGACTAAATGCAAGCACAGCCAGGCCAATACTAGTCAGGCTAACAGTTAACAGCCACCAGTTTTGTCGCTGGCTCAAGTCTGCTGCCTCCATACCAGGAATTTCTGGTGCTAAACCCAGGCCAGGCGCTATAAATACTGATAAATAAGCAGCCATTCCCCAGGTTAAACCTTTTAGCGTTGAACTAGGGCCACGAAACACCACGGCACAACCTAGCAATAGGCTATACGCGAGACTCATCAAAAAATTAGCCAATAAAGTATATAGGCTGCGTTCAATACCATCATCAGGTGCCCAGGACTCAGTTTGCTCTAGCCCATGTTCCGTTGCCGTTAAATCTATCGGCTCAGCGAGCTCAAAAAGCTCTGCGGCAAATATAATGGGATTTACCAGATACCACTGATAAAGACTAAAGCCTAAACTTGCTACTAGCGCAGTCAGGCAAGAAATTAAGAAAAGTTGGCGAAAATACATAATACAATGCTTAAAGTGAAGTAAACTTATCTATCAAAGGCAAATAGGCTCCAGATAAATGGAACCACCACGACATTACTTGGATCTGCTTCAGGATGTACTGGACCATCAGGGTAATTATAAGCATAGATTTTAGCACTATCGTCAGCCAATGCCTGTAGGCCTAAAATCTGATAAGCTTTTATTTGAATTTCTAATGCGAAAGGAACCGCAGGTGTATCCTGATAATGCTGTAAAATATAGTTAGTACGATTTACTGCGGCAACATAAGCCTCTCTAACTATATAGAAGCGAGCAACGTGTAGTTCGTGTCGCGCCAAAGAATATCTTAAATATGTCATGCGTTGTTTTACATCAGGCACGTATTTGCTATCAGGAAAACGGCGTAGGAGCTCTTCAAAATTAAGATACGATGTCTGAGTAAATAATGAATCACGCTGGGTTTTATCGGATGGTACAAAACGATCGATAAAGCCTAGTTCACGGTTAAAATTGACCAGTGCTTTCAAATAATAGGCATAATCAACATCTGGATGGCGCGGATGGGTTTTAATAAAGCGATCAGCCGAAGCTAAGGCCGCTTCAGAATCAGAATTTTTGTAATACGCATAAGTAAGGTCGAGTTGAACTTGAGCAGAATGAGCACCAAAAGGATAGCGAGAATCAAGTTGCTCTAGCAATTTAATTGCTTTTTTATAATTTTCATCCTCTAACTCTTCCTTACTTGCTGTAATAAACTGATCAACAGTCCAGCTTGCATATGCATCACCTTTTTCTTTAGAGAAAGAATTACACGCTTGTAAGAAAAGAGATAAACAAAGGATAAATGCTAATTTATGGAAAAATATTGGCATAGTTGCAACGACACGTTGTAAGATTAATTGATATGCTTTTTGTAACAAGTTTGCTTTATTGTAAAAGAATTTGTTATAGATAAATACAATTGTTAAAGATAAAACAGTTTTAGGAAAGAATTATTATATGGCGATATTAACAGCCGAAGTACCTTTAGAGTTAGCAGGAAAGCGTTTAGACCAAGTCTTGGTGGAGATTTTCCCTGACTATTCAAGAAATAAATTGCAATCTTGGATCAAAGCTGGACGTGTCACTGTCAATGCAGAGCAACTTAAAGCAAAAGATCGCCTGGTAGGAGGTGAGGCGCTAATTTTAGATGCCGAGGCAGAGGAAGTCACAGAATACCTGGCGGAAGATATTCCTCTAGATATCATCTATGAAGATGATGATATTTTAATTGTCAATAAACCAGCAGGCCTTGTAGTTCACCCCGGTGCAGGGAACTGGACTGGAACCTTGCAAAATGCTTTATTATTCTACCTCCCTGAGGCAGTCACTATTCCTCGCTCAGGAATAGTCCATCGTATCGACAAAGATACCAGTGGATTGTTAATGGTCGCCAAGACCTTAGCTGCTCATCACAGCCTGGTTGAACAATTACAGGCGCGAGAAATTCATCGTGAATACCTGGCGATTACCATAGGGCGTATGACCGGTGGCGGAACTATTGATGAGCCTCTTGGGAGGCACCCGACTGACCGCAAAAAGTTTGCTGTTCGAGATGCCGGAAAGCCGGCAATCACCCATTATCGTGTGCTCGAACGTTTTCTACGCAATACGTTGATACAAGTTAAACTAGAAACAGGTCGAACCCACCAGATTAGAGTGCATATGGCTCATATGCGCATGCCGTTAGTTGGTGATCCCATGTATAGCGGTCGATTTCAAATGCCCAAGGATTGTGGCGATGAACTAGAAAAAGTATTACGTAATTTTAAACGACAAGCCTTGCATGCAGAAAAACTTGGCTTAATACATCCTCGTACAGGTGAATATTGTGAATGGCAGCTGCCCGTACCCGATGACATGCAAGAATTATTAGCAGTATTAAGAACAAATGACACACTGGATCACTCCTGACTGGCCTGCTCCTGCATATATCCGCGCAGCTACAACATTAAGAACAGGCGGCGTTAGCCAGGCGGAGTTCAGCAGTTTAAACCCAGCTGACCATGTAAACGATTTGCCACATCATGTATTAGAAAACCGGCAACGAATTACAAGCATGCTGGCCCTGCCTGCCGAACCCGTCTGGTTAAGGCAGACGCATAGTGTACAAGTTGTTTGCGCCGATCAAGTAACCGAACCCCCTGAGGCGGATGCCAGTTACACAAGAAAAAACAGTACTGTTTGCACCGTATTAACCGCGGATTGTTTACCCCTACTACTATGTGATCGGCAGGGTACAATGGTCGCTGCAATACATGGTGGCTGGAGAGGCTTATTAAATGGCATAATTGAAAATACCGTGCTTAAAATGTCCAGTACTGAGCTTTATGCATGGCTGGGCCCTGCAATTGGCACTCAATGTTTTGAGGTAAGTGATGATGTACGTAATGCTTTTACCAATAAATCAGCACAGTTTGCTAGTGCATTCAAGAAACATACAGAAGATAAGTATTTAGCAGATATTTATCAGATTGCACGCATCTTGCTAAATAAAGCAGGTGTAAAGCAAATCTATGGCGGCCAATATTGCACTGTAACAGACAAAGAGCGATTTTTTTCCTATCGACGCGACGGCCAGACTGGGCGTATGGCAACAATGATCTGGAAAGTGTAGGCTCAGAAGCTTTGCTTACAGGTCTCATATACTCTACGGCATGGATGACGAGGGTGGGGAGCCTATCTACATGCAAGCTCAAGGCTTAAGAGCGGACCGGCTTCCCCAGAAATCAGTTATTACTATAAACAATGTGATTTAAATAATCCTGTGTTTAAGAGATATTTTTAATATACAAGAGCGGACTTTAGTCCGCCAATCTTCTTATTGGTCTCAGAGAAAAATTAGTGTGAGGATGGGCTGATTTTTTATATCTATCTTGTTCCGTCACGCCTTTAGTTATATAAAATTTTAGAGTAACGTTCTCTCTACTTTGATACATTATAAATGTTGGAATATTAGACCCTTTGTTTCGTATGGTGATACTTGGATTTTATCAAAAACGATGGGGCTCCGAATTGCGAACACAAAAAAACTTACTTAAATTCTCAATTCGGGACCTGACCCAGAGGTTCTAAGTGATGAAAACGTATAAAACGCATAACCCAATCACAATAAGCACGTTCAGTATGAATCGAGTAATGTAAGCGCCGAAAAATGCTCCGTGTTTCCTCTAGTAAATTCTTTTTAGGTTTTTCAATTGACATAGATAATAAACCAAACTATAAATAGATTAAGTTTTCTTGTTAATACGCCTGTTTTTCTGGATATTATCAATTATTGAGGCAATTTGACAGGATAATTTTGATAGCAGGGAAAACTGCCTGATTTTAAGATCAATACAGTGGGAGAATAGGGAGAAAGTACAGGATATTGATATCCTGTATAATATTCTTGTTTACGTGGTGAATATCTTAGGTATCAGAGAAAGGTTGCCTGCTAATAATAATGTTATAACTCTGTACTTTAATATAATATTTACTGACAAAATAAGTGAAATTTAAAGCATATACTGTAAATTACCAACATCGTGGAAAGTTACCACTACATCAGAAAAGTCAATGGGTTGTCAGTGAATGGGAGGAGTTAAGATTATTTACCTTGGCTAATATAAATAATTGGCAATGTAAAAAACAAAATCTTTGGTCAGTTCATGAGCAATTTAATGTTTTAGGAAGAGACCAAAAAGGAGATTTACATATAGCTAAGTATTGGGCTAACCAAGATGTTTGGCATGGATATCCTGTTTCTTCTAAACGGTCTGGTGATCGTCCTCCTTCGCTTAAAATCAGGGAAACGGAGCCTAAGCGGAGTGATGATTTTTAGTCCCTGGTAGGCGACAGGGCAATTCGCTGATCCGAAGTGCGCTAGTAGCGCGCGAGGGAGGCAAGAATTGCATTCCGAATAGCCGTCCAGCCATTTGAGGTAGTCTTAACGGAGCAGGGTTTTGTGCGTAGTTGAGACGGACGCAGGGCGACCAGGGCATCTCCCATTCGCTGCGTAGGCGAATGAATGTTGGTGACAGGAGTCCCAGAATGTTGTGAGGTAGCATGGCGCGCCTGCTAATGTATTAAAAGAATGGGTATCAAAAGAATACATTAAAAAATCAGTTGCTTCACGGATTGCCCAGGGTAAATTTTAATGAAAGAAAATATAATTTCAATTGAAATTGAAGGGGATTATTTATCTTCGTTTATATACTCTGGTGTATTAATTCTTGTAGATAGTGATTTTAATCTCACTACCTATTCATGGAGTGAAGTAATTTCACAAGCACTCAGTGGCTATAATAGTCAACAACAATTTTTATTGAAGGGTTATTTTGAAAATTCCCGTTCATCTAAAATACCAGAAGGTTTTCAAAATAATATTTTACTGGTGAAAGAGAGTGCGCTTTCATCTTGTATGTTTATCAAGAAAAATATTGGTGTCTGGCCATCAGATATAAATGTATATAAAAATAGAATTTATATCGCTTCTGAGGAAGGGGTTGATGCAATAGATTTCTCTTGGAACAGTGGAAGAATTGGTGAATTTAGAGAGTCTATGAAAATATGGAATGAAGCGACCTTTAATATAGCCACAAATAATTTTTTTAGGCTTGCTATTGCATCTGGTCAAGATGGAGTTTTGGCATTTATACCTAAAAACAAAATGGTATCAGATAAAGATATTTCTAAATTGGTTGATTCTGTGTGTGTTGATTGTGACTGGCAAAATGACAGACTAATTGCAAATACGAATACAGGAGTAAATATAATTGATTTTTCTCCGATTCCTATAAAAAAAGAATTCCAAGGTAACGACTCGGAATATTGGAGCATAGTTAATACTATCAAAAAAGAAAAACCATCAATTTGTGAGCTAGACAATATAAACGGAAAGCATATTATAAATAGTTGGCAAGCAGGGGATAAAATGTTTTTATTAGCTGAAGATATGAGTATAGCCATTGTTAAACAATCAGAGTTAAAGTATTCAAGTATTGATAACTTTGTGAGTCTTGGCAGTGAGGAAGTTATTTCTTCACGAACTGCAACATTTGGAACTGTAATTGAAAGCCAAAATAATTTGAGTATACTAGGAGTCAATGGGGCAAGAGTTATAGAAGATGATTTTGTGACATGGAGGGTCTTTCCTAGAGCTAAAAATTATGCGAATCATCTCCACATAATAAAAGATGAATCTATTTCTATTTTGGCTATCGCTGTCAGCCCCGGACGGGATGATAGTCTCCAGAAGGCGCAGG
>NZ_BDMN01000109.1 GCF_002189065.1 Bathymodiolus platifrons methanotrophic gill symbiont | reverse complement strand
CAGAATGTGACATCGTTTACGATGCAAGGGGAGTAGACGATGTCTTTTAGGAGAGATATAAAAAATGAACAGGGTAAATATTTACTGGAATTTGTATGGTCTGTTGTATTAACTATAGTTAGAGCTAAGATGAATAAAAAACTGTGGGAAATGGAAGTTGAGCTGTTATATCGCTATGTTAGGTAAGGAGGGCAAACAGCTTTAGTATATGATGCGTAGGATGTTGGGGGCGGTTTTTTAATCAGCGAAAAAGAGCAATTGAAAAAGAATAGTCACTGTTTTTTTAGAATAAAAATAGTGTAAACCAATTGGGATTTATCCAGTAGCAGGAAATCCATCCTTGCTTAAATGCGTTCTGATGGATATAATTCCTATATTATTTGATCGGGTTTTGTGTGAGAAAATTACAAAAGCTCTCGGTAATAAACAAGATTCTTGCAGGACAAGCACTTATTATTTCGCTTGTTATTGCAGGATTTTTTATGCTGGGAAATGATTTGAGTTCTAAATCAGCCTTATATGGCGGTTTGGCTGCGTTGATTCCTAACTGGTATTTCGCACGAAAAATCAATAAGCACAAAGGGCAAGAAGCAAAGAAGGTGGTTCGATCATTTTATGCGGGTGAATCGGGGAAATTAATACTTACAGCAATGCTGTTTGCACTGATTTTTCAAGACCCTAAGATAGACGTTGTGGCAGTGCTAACGACTTATATTGCAGCATTAACAGTTTTTTGGTTTGCGTTATTAATACGCAAATATTAATTTAGGAAGGCGAGTAACAAATGGCTAGTGAAGAGCACGCGGCGGAAGGCGCAACACAATATATTGTTCACCATCTAACACCGTTGTCTGTGGGTGAGGGTTTCTGGATGTTACATTTAGATACCTTGTTTATCTCTGCCGTTTTAGGTGCTTTATTTATCTGGGTCTTCAAAAATGCTGCTGAAAAGGCAACGACAGGTGTACCAGGTACAGGTCAGGCTTTTGTCGAAATGATGATTGAGTTTGTCGATCAACAGGTTAAAGATACTTTTCACGGTAGAAGTGAGCTAATTGCTCCCCTGGGATTAACAATCTTTGTCTGGGTATTTATGTGGAACTTTATGGATTTATTCCCCGTCGATATTTTACCTGCCATTGCGGGTATGATGGGCATGGAATATATGCGTGTTGTTCCTAGTACAGATTTAAACGCTACTTTTGCACTTTCAATCAGTGTTTTCTTACTCATTATTTTTTACAGTATTAAAATTAAAGGTGTTCTTGGATTTGCCAAAGAGCTGACATGTACGCCTTTTGGTCCATGGATGATGCCATTCAACTTGTTATTGAAACTGGTTGAAGAAATAGCAAAACCTATTTCACTTGCCTTACGACTATTTGGTAACTTATATGCCGGCGAATTGATCTTTATTCTGATTGCTTTGCTACCCTGGTATATACAGCCATTATTAAGTTTTCCCTGGGCTATCTTTCATATTCTAATTATTACTCTTCAAGCATTTATTTTTATGGTATTAACTATCGTATACCTAAGTATGGCGCATGAAGACCATTAATTAAGAACTACACTATTTTTAAACTTTAATATAACAATACTTTTGGAGGTATTATGGAACTTACAGCGTTGATTGCTGATGTACAAGGTATGACTGCTATTGCAGTAGGTCTGGTTTTAGGTATGGGTGCAATGGGTACTGCGATAGGCTTTGGTCTATTGGGTGGTAAGTTCCTTGAAGGTGCGGCTCGTCAACCAGAAATGGTACCTATGTTACAAGTTAAAATGTTCGTTGTTGCTGGTCTATTAGATGCGGTAACTATGATTGGTGTTGGTATGGCGTTATTCTTTACATTTGCTAACCCATTCCTATCTGCTGTTGAAGCGGTTGCAGGATAAGACACTCTGGTAAGTTATTTTAACAGCAACATGAGGAAGGCTAGTGAGTATTAATGCTACACTAATCGGTCAAATGATTACCTTTACACTTCTGGTATGGTTTACCATGAAGTATATTTGGCCGCCACTAATTGGCGCTATCGAAGAACGTAAATCTAAAATTGCTGAAGGATTGGCAGCGGCTGAAAAAGGCCAGGAAGATATGGAACGCGCAGCAAAAAAAGCTGCAAACGTTTTAAGAGAAGCGAAGCAACAATCAGCTGATATTGTAAATCTTGCACAAAAACGTGCGAATGAGATTGTTGAAGAATCAAAAGGCACCGCTAAGCAAGAGGGTGTACGGATGATCGAAGCAGCTCAGGCACAAATTGAACAAGAGATGCAGAGAGCGCAGGAACAAATGCGTAAAGAAGTTTCTGCATTAGCACTAAAAGCAGCTGGACAGATTTTACAGCAAGAAATTGACAAAGCTAAGCACAAAGAGCTACTCGGCAAAGTATCTGAGCAATTAGGTCAAGCATAATGAGTGAATTAGCAACTTTGGCAAGACCGTATGCAGAAGCTGTGTTTAAAAGAGCGAAGGAATCAGGGAGTTCTCAGGAATGGTCTGATACTTTAGCTTTTCTATCTGCCATTATGCAGGATGAGAGCTTAGCTGCAATTGTGAATAACCCAAGAGTGGATCAGGATAGATTGACGGCATTATTGCTGGATATTTGTCAGGAGCAAATGAATGGGGAAGCTAATAATTTTCTTAAACTATTAATAGAGAATGGAAGATTAAACATAGCGCCACAAATTGCGGAATTATTCGAGAAATACAAAGCTGAAGACGAAGGTTACGTTGATGTTGATGTTATAACTGCTTATGCTTTAACTAAAGCGGAAGAACAAAGCTTTACGACATCACTAAAAAAGAAACTCAATAAAAAAGTAAATATCAATTCTAGTATTGATAAAAGCTTAATTGGTGGCTTTTTAGTAAAGGCAGGCGACAGTGTGATTGACGGCTCTATCAGCGGTCAACTTCAACAACTAGCTAAAAGGATCTAACAGCTTAGACTGAGAAAAAATATGCAATTAAATCCATCTGAAATAAGTGATCTGATTAAGAAACGGATCGAAAATTTCGACGTCAACGTCGAAGCGCATACGGAAGGTACTGTAGTCAGTGTGACTGACGGTATTATTAGAGTACATGGTTTGTCTGAAGCTATGCAGGGTGAAATGCTTGAATTCCCTGGTGACTCTTATGGCATGGCCCTGAATCTGGAAAGAGATTCTGTGGGTGTAGTTATGTTAGGTGCATACCAGCATATTACTGAAGGCGATACCGTAAAATGTACGGGTAAAATTCTAGAAGTCCCTGTTGGTGAAGCATTACTTGGTCGTGTCGTTGATGCGCTAGGTAATCCCATCGACGGTAAGGGCGATATTGATACGGATTTAACTTCTCCGGTTGAAAAAATTGCCCCGGGCGTTATTGCCAGACAGTCTGTTGATCAGCCTGTGCAATTAGGTTTGAAATCAATTGATTCAATGATTCCGGTAGGTCGTGGTCAGCGTGAGTTAATTATTGGTGACCGCCAGACTGGTAAAACAGCGATTGCGATTGATGCGATTATCAATCAGAAAGATACAGGTATTAAATGTATCTATGTGGCCATTGGTCAGAAGCGATCTTCAGTTGCCAATTTGGTACGTAAATTAGAAGAGCATGGCGCGATGGATCATACCATCATCGTTTCTGCAACAGCTTCTGAATCTGCTGCTCTACAATTCATTGCGCCTTATACAGGGTGTTCAATGGGTGAGTTCTTTAGAGATAAAGGTGAGGATGCGCTAATTATTTATGATGATTTGACTAAACAAGCCTGGGCTTATCGTCAAATGTCATTATTATTACGTCGTCCACCAGGCCGTGAAGCCTATCCTGGAGACGTTTTCTATATCCACTCTCGTTTATTAGAAAGAGCATCACGCATTAATGCGGATGAAGTAGCAAAGCTGACTAACGGTAAAGTAAAAGGTAAAACGGGCTCATTAACTGCCCTACCGATTATTGAAACGCAAGGTGGTGATGTGTCTGCATTCGTACCTACCAACGTAATTTCAATTACAGATGGACAGATTTTCCTTGAGTCTGATTTATTCAACTCAGGTATACGTCCAGCGGTTAACGCGGGTCTATCTGTCTCTCGAGTGGGTGGTGCAGCACAAACGAAAATCATCAAGAAATTAGGTGGTGGTATTCGTCTTGATTTAGCTCAGTACCGTGAATTAGCAGCGTTTGCTCAATTCGCCTCGGATCTGGATGAAGCGACACGTAAGCAAATTGAACGTGGGCAGCGTGTGACCGAGTTAATGAAGCAGGATCAATATTCACCGATGTCTGTTGCACAAATGGCCGTTTCACTCTATGCAGCTAACGAAGGGTTCCTGGATGACTTAGAAATCAATAAAGTCCGTGACTTTGAAGATGCACTACAATCGTACATGGGTTCAGAGCAGTCTGACTTAATGGCGAAAATTAATGAGAAAGGCGATTTTAGTGATGAAATCAAGCAGGGCATTCATACTGCGATAGAAAGTTTCATTAAAACAAGTAGCTGGTAAAAGGGGCCAAAAAATGGCTGTTGGTAAAGAAATACGTACCCAGATCTCGAGTATTAAAAATACTCAGAAGATCACGCGCGCAATGGAAATGGTTGCTGCAAGTAAAATGCGTAAGACAAAGGAAAGGATGGAGGCGACACGCCCCTACTCAAAAAAGATTAGCCAGATTATTAAACACCTGGCACATGCAAATCCTGAGTACAAACACCCTTTTCTTGTTGAGCGTGAAGTAAAGCGGATCGGTGTTATTATTGTTAGTTCTGACCGGGGCTTATGTGGAGGGCTGAATTCTAATTTATTCAGAAAAACACTAAGACAGTTAACCCAGTGGGAAGGTGATAATATCGAAGTCGATGTTTGTACGATAGGTGGTAAAAGCGCAAGTTTTTTTAGCCGCTTAGATACAAACCTGGTTGGACAGGCTGCTAAATTAGGCGACTCGCCACATTTAGATGATGTTATCGGTGTCATAAAAGTGATGCTGGATGCCTATCATGCGGGCACAATTGATGAACTTTATGTCATGTACAATGAGTTTGTTAACACCATGACACAAGAGCCAACAGTCAGCCAATTACTTCCTGTTGTAGCACAAGAGTTAGACGATGACAGCCTAAAAGGCCACTGGGATTATTTATATGAGCCAGACGCCAAAGAAGTTTTAGACAATCTACTAACACGTTATATAGAATCCATTGTTTATCAAGGCTTGGTTGAAAATAATGCCTGTGAGCAAGCGGCCAGAATGGTGGCGATGAAAAGTGCTTCAGATAACGCGGGGAACCTTATTGATGAATTGCAGCTTGTTTATAATAAAGCAAGACAAGCGGCGATTACTCAGGAAATTTCAGAAATTGTTGCTGGTGCTGCGGCGGTTTAATGCTTGCAGAGCAATTTAGTATTTAAGAGGACGACACAATGAGTTCGGGTAAAATCGTTCAAATTATTGGTGCGGTAGTGGATGTTGAATTTCCACGCGAGTCGCTACCAAAAGTTTATGACGCACTAAATGTAGAAAGTGCAGGGCTGACTTTAGAAGTTCAGCAACAAATCGGTGATGGCGTAGTTCGCGCAATTGCTATGGGTACAACAGATGGATTAATGCGCGGTCTGGAAGTAAGCAATTCAGGTGATGCAATTAAAGTACCGGTGGGAACAAAAACGCTAGGACGTATTATGGACGTGCTAGGGAATCCTATTGATGAAAAGGGCCCTATCGGCGAAAAAGAAAAATGGGTTATCCATCGTGAGGCTCCCTCTTATGAGGATCAAGCACCAGCGAATGAACTTTTAGAAACAGGTATTAAAGTTATTGACTTGATATGCCCGTTTGCAAAAGGGGGTAAAGTTGGACTGTTTGGAGGAGCTGGAGTAGGTAAAACCGTTAATATGATGGAGTTAATCCGTAATATTGCGATTGAGCATAGTGGTTACTCAGTATTTGCTGGTGTTGGAGAGCGTACTCGTGAGGGTAATGACTTCTACCACGAAATGACTGATTCAAACGTAATCGACAAAGTATCATTAGTATACGGTCAGATGAATGAGCCTCCAGGAAACAGACTACGTGTTGCCTTGACTGGTTTAACGATGGCGGAGTACTTCCGTGAAGAAGGTAATGATGTATTATTCTTCGTGGATAATATCTATCGTTATACACTTGCGGGAACTGAAGTATCGGCACTATTAGGTCGTATGCCATCAGCAGTAGGTTACCAGCCTACACTAGCTGAAGAGATGGGTGTATTACAAGAGCGTATTACTTCAACTAAAACAGGTTCAATTACATCAATCCAGGCGGTATACGTACCAGCGGATGATTTAACTGATCCATCACCTGCGACAACATTCGCGCATTTAGATGCAACCGTTGTACTATCACGTCAAATTGCTGAGCTAGGTATTTATCCTGCGATTGATCCTCTGGATTCAAGTAGTCGTCAGTTAGATCCTCTCGTAATTGGTCAAGAGCACTATGATGTAGCTCGTGGCGTGCAAGGTATCTTGCAACGTTATAAAGAACTACGTGATATTATTGCGATTCTTGGAATGGACGAGTTATCTGAAGAAGATAAACTTACCGTAACAAGAGCACGTAAAGTACAGCGTTTCTTATCACAGCCATTCTTTGTTGCTGAAGTATTCACTGGTTCTCCTGGTAAATATGTATCCCTAAAAGATACTATTGCAGGATTCAGTGGAATTATTGACGGTGAATATGACGAGCTTCCTGAGCAAGCTTTCTATATGGTAGGAACCATAGACGAAGCAGTTGAGAAAGCGAAAGGAATGTAATTGCTGATTGAGGTAATATTATGGTCATGACAGTACATGTTGATATTGTAAGTGCAGAAAAAGAAATTTTCTCAGGACTTGCAGAAATGGTTTTTGCCCCTGCTGAACTCGGTGAAGTGGGTATATCTCCACGTCATGCGCCATTAATATCTAAATTAAACCCTGGTGAAGTTCGCGTTAAAGTAAGCGAGAAAGAGACTCAGGAGTTTTATGTTTCAGGTGGATTATTAGAAGTACAGCCACATTTAGTGACTGTATTGGCTGATACCGCCATTAGAGCAAAAGATATTGATGAGGCCGCTGCACTGGAAGCAAAAGCTAAAGCTGAAGAAGCATTAGAAGATAAGTCTGGTAAGATTGATTATGCAACTGCTCAAGCGCAATTAGCTGATGCAATGATGCAATTAAGAGCACTGGATAGGCTTAGGAAGCGTGCTTCGTAAGTAGTTCGTACGTTTTAAAATAAGAAGCCCGATAATGGAAACGTTATTGGGTTTTTTTTGTTAAAATTGATTTAAGTTGTAACATCAAAAGAAGGATTTCCTACACAGGCAAAAGCAAATTAGGCTCAGGTAAAATTGAATTCCTCCCCCCTCACTTGAATTAGATTATTCTTATTGTTGAAACAACTCAAATCAGATCTGCAGGCGAACAAACCGCCACCCCAGGCTTATTTAAAACATGCGTATAAATCATGGTCGTTGAAACATCGGAGTGCCCCAATAACTCTTGAACAGTCCGAATATCGTAACCATTCTCCACTAAATGTAATGCCGTAAAGTATGTGAGCTAACTCGCTTCAATAACTGAGCATTCGCAGCCGCCTGCTTAATCTGCTTCTGCAAGCTAGACTCATGCATATGATGTCGGCGCACAGCTCCAGAGCGCGGATCAACCGATAGGCGACTTGCAGGAAATAAAAATTGCCAACGCAACTCCTTTGCTGCATTAGGTAATTTACAACTTAAAGCATCAGGCAAATAAACTTCACCATGCCCCTGTTGTAAATCAAAATTATGCTGACTAGAAACAAATTCAATTTGCGCTGTCAACTGTTCTTGATACCGCTTAGGCAAAGGTACTAAACGATCCTTTCCGCCCCTTACCATTGCGAATAACAATCTGCTGATATCCCATATCAATATCCTGTATCCGCAAACGAATAACTTCCATTAAACGCATCCCTGTACCATACTGTAAGTAAGCCAGCAAGCAAAGCATATACTCCTTGCATCTGTTCTAATAAAGCGTGTATCTCGTCAACTGTTAAAACCACAGGTACTTTACGAACACGATTAGCAAGTTTAAATCCCTTTACATCTAACGGCCTATCCAGCACTTTACGAAATAAAAAAGACAAAGCATTTAACACTACTGCCTGAGTACTAGAAGCGACACGCCGCTCAATAGCCAGGTACTCTAAATACAGTTTCGCATGATTATCTCCGAGCTCATCAATACTCACTTCCGTATGAAATTTTAAAAAACGCTGAATCCAGTCTACATATGTCAACGGCGCTCAAAACCCGCGTAACTATGGCGAGTATCGCCACTTATAGCCATCCAGTCTGGCGAATATCATCAAACCAGCATTCTATCTGAGAGTTTTTTACCAGAAAATCGCGATTCATCATATTGGTTATTTTGACTTTACAATCTTCAAAATTCTCATCCATAAAAATTCAATAAATGAACTCATATTCCCTGAAGGGGAGTGATTGTGTCATTCTTATTGAGTGGGTTTAAGTGGTTACAATATTGATACATTCGGGAGAATTCGCATAAAGTTAAAGCAGAAACTTTACTCAGCAGGCGCCTGTATGTTGAAGTAAGCAGATTGGTAGAGAACTGTTGTGATACCGGCCAATAGATTCGCGTCAAACGTCCGGCACCACAACACCCACCGTGCTTTCGCACAAGCGGTTCAAGTATCGCACTTGTCTCGCCTTTTTTCCAGTTCTCTCTGACTGGAATTCTTATGTGTCGTTCTGCCCGTCTCTATAACTGTGTTCTCTGTCACCGCCAGGTGATTATTTGCAGTCATTGTGACCACGGCAATAGTT
>NZ_BDMN01000108.1 GCF_002189065.1 Bathymodiolus platifrons methanotrophic gill symbiont | reverse complement strand
TCATTTAATTATTGAAACTTTAGATGGCAACCTTTCAAAAGGAATGCGGCAGCTTAATGGCGTCTATACTCAAGCAACAAATCGGCGCCACTTACGTTCTGGTCATCTTTTTCAGGGGCGTTATAAGGCTATACTTGTTGATAAAGATCAATATTTGCTTGAGCTTGCTCGTTACGTTGTTCTTAACCCAGTAGAGCAAAAGGAATGGTTCACAGTATAGAAGATTGGCCCTGGAGCAATTATTTGGCCTTTATTGGGCACACTAAAATATATGAATGGTTAACGCCGGACTGGGTTTTATCTCAGTTTGGTAGAAGTAAGAAACTAGCACGAGAGAATTATAAGCGCTTTGTTTTAGATGGAGTGAATCAGGAACTTGATATCTGGTCTGGTTTAAATGGTCAGATCTACCTTGGAGATGATACCTTTGTCTCTCAAATGCAAAGCAAGATTGATAATAGTGACTGTGACTTGAGTATTCCAAAAAAACAAAAGCGACCAGTAGCTAGGTCTCTTGTACAAATAGAAAAGCTGCATGTAGATAGAAATCAAGCGATTGTAACCGCATACAATACAGGCGCATACAGTCAGAGAGAAATTGGAGAGCACTTTAGCTTACACCCTAGCTCTGTAGGTGTTATTGTAAGAAAAGCTAGGGACTCTCAATTCGGGACCTGACCCCCTGGCTCCGGCAATAAATCAAAAATATTTATAGGTACAAAGGATACATTATGACTGTAAAGACCCTTATTTTAGCGGCTGGACAAGGCACGCGTATGCGTTCAGCACTGCCGAAAGTATTGCACAAAGTTGCTAATCGCAGCCTTCTGCAGCATGTCTATGATACGAGTAAGCAAATAGATGAAAATGACATCATTATTATTTATGGGCATGGTGGCGAATTAGTTAAACAAACATTATCTGAACTTGATGCACAATGGGTTGAGCAAAAGGAACAACTGGGTACGGGGCATGCTGTACTGCAGGCTGATAGCTTGATTGAAAAAAAAGATACTATACTTATTTTATATGGAGATGTCCCATTGCTAAGCAAGCAGTCAATTGACACCTTGCTGGCAAATGTAACACAACAAAGCCTGGCCTTATTAACGGTTAAGTTGGGCAGCCCTACTGGTTATGGTCGTATAGTACGAACTCATTCAGGTGATGTACTAAAAATAGTAGAACAAAAAGATGCAACTGAACAAGAGCAGCTGATTAATGAAGTTAATACCGGAATTCTTGCGGTCAAAGGTGAGCAATTAAAAAACTGGGTTAGCCGTATAGATAATAGCAATGCGCAGCAGGAACTTTATCTGACGGATGTCATAGAAATGGCTGTTAATGATGGTATAGTCATTAAAACCAGTCAGCCAGAATCTATAGATGAAGTGTTAGGGGTAAATAATCGCAAGCAATTGAGCCACCTTGAAAGAGTTTATCAAGCAGCACAAGCGGATAAACTGATGGAGCTAGGGGTGACTTTGTTAGATCCTGCCAGAGTGGATTGTCGCGGAAGTTTTGCATCTTTGGGGCAGGATATATCGGTCGATATCAATGTTATTTTTGAAGGCGAAAATACGCTAGGAAATAATGTAAAAATTGGTGCCAATACGATAATAAATAACTCAGTGATTGCAGATAATGTTGAGATATTAGCTAACTGTATCATTGATAATGCCGTAGTGGGTGCTGGAAGTAGAATTGGTCCATTTGCAAGATTACGTCCACAGGCCGAATTATCAGAACAGGTACATATCGGGAATTTTGTAGAAATTAAAAAATCTACAGTAGCAAAGGGCAGCAAAATAAATCACCTTAGTTATATAGGTGATGCAACAATTGGTAGCCAGGTGAATATTGGTGCAGGGACCATTACTTGTAACTATGACGGTGTAAATAAAGCTCGCACAGTGATCAAAGATGGTGCTTTTATTGGATCTGATACTCAGTTAATTGCTCCGGTAACGGTAGGTAAAAATGCAACGATTGGAGCGGGCTCAACCATTACTAAAAACACCCCCGATGAACAGCTAACTTTAACAAGGTCAAAACAAATTAGTATACAAAGCTGGCAAAGGCCCGTTAAAAAGGAGCAATAGAATGTGTGGAATAGTTGGTGGAATCGCGCAAAGAAATGTCGTCCCAATATTACTTGAAGGCTTAAAGCGACTGGAATACCGAGGGTATGATTCGGCTGGACTGGCTGTTGTAGCGGATAAGCATATTTATCGGCAACGCCAGATTGGCAAGGTTAAAGGCCTAGAGGATTTAATAGTAGAGACTCCATTTAGCGGAAATATTGGTATTGCTCATACTCGTTGGGCTACACATGGAAAGCCCAGCACCCAAAATGCTCATCCACATATCTGTAATAACAAAATAGCTGTCGTGCATAATGGCATTATCGAAAACCATCAGGCATTACGAGATAGGCAAAAAGAGCAGGGTTATCAGTTTAGTTC
This sequence comes from Bathymodiolus platifrons methanotrophic gill symbiont, assembly GCF_002189065.1. Taxonomy (GTDB): domain Bacteria; phylum Pseudomonadota; class Gammaproteobacteria; order Methylococcales; family Methylomonadaceae; genus Methyloprofundus. The sequence goes on along the minus strand of NZ_BDMN01000108.1, from coordinate 2,711 downwards.
AGAGACTGATACAGAGGTTATCGCTCATCAGGTTTATCAAGAGCTGGAACAGGCGGATAGTTTGTTGCAGGCAGTAAAAAATACTATAAAACATCTGGATGGTGCGTATGCTTTGGGTGTATTAAGTAGGGATGATGAAAACACTCTGATTACCTGCCGTAAGGGAAGCCCATTAGTGATTGGTTTGGGTATTGGCGAATACTTTATCGCATCGGATGTTGCCGCCTTGTTACCTGTTACCCAGCGTTTTATCTTTTTAGAAGAAGGCGATATTGCCGAGTTAAAAATTGATAGTTTAATCATTTATGATCAGCATGATCAAATTGTTCAAAGACCAGTTAAAGAAAGCTCTCTAACTGCGGATGCAGTGGATAAAGGTGAATATCGCCACTATATGCTCAAAGAAATTTATGAGCAACCTCATGCGATATCTGAAACCTTAGAAGGTCGGTTTATTGAAAATAAATTACAAGACTATGTCTTTGGACATAATGCCGGAGAAATATTTGATAAGGTTAAAGCAGTACAAATCTTGGCCTGTGGAACCAGCTTTCATTCTGGTTTAGTAGCAGAATACTGGTTTGAAAAATTAGCCAGAGTACCTTGTCGAGTGGAAGTGGCTAGTGAATTTCGTTATCGCAAGCCGGTACTATCAGAAGATACATTAATTGTAACTATCTCGCAATCAGGAGAAACAGCTGATACCCTGGCGGCGCTGAAAGAAGCAAAAAGACTGGGTGCAAAGTATGCATTGAGTATATGTAATGTGCCCGAGAGCTCCTTAGTTAGAGAGTCGGATCTCGTGTTAATGACCCGCGCTGGCCCGGAAATTGGAGTGGCATCAACTAAAGCATTTACCACTCAGCTGGTTGCTTTAATGATGCTGGTGATGGCTGTAGGCAGGCGTTTTTCCTTAACGCCTGAAACAGAGCAGGAAATAACTTCCGAGTTGTTTAAATTACCACGTATTATTGAAGATGTTCTGCAGATAGATGATGAAATTAAAACCTTATCAGAGCAATTTTCCGAAAAAAATCATGCTCTATTTTTAGGCAGAGGAACACATTATCCTATCGCTATGGAGGGCGCATTAAAGCTCAAGGAAATATCCTATATCCACGCAGAAGCCTATCCAGCAGGTGAATTAAAACATGGGCCATTAGCATTGATAGATGCAGAAATGCCTGTTGTCACCGTTGCTCCGAATAATAGTTTACTGGAAAAATTAAAATCTAATATACAAGAGGTCAGTGCCAGAGGCGGTCAGTTAATTGTTTTTCTTGATGAATCCATTAGCACGGAAGCTGATGACAATGTACAAATTGTAAGAATTCCCAAGGTAAATAACTACATTGCGCCCATTGTGTATGTGATTCCGCTACAGCTACTTTCCTATCATGTTGCTATACTGAAAGGTACTGATGTAGACCAGCCACGGAACCTGGCTAAATCGGTAACGGTTGAGTAGTCTAGTCAATTCATCAATGTTTTTGTAGGAGTGTAATAAAAAGTGCTGTAGGGTATGTATTGCATACCTGAGGCTAAAAGGTGTAGGGTCGGCAATGCGTTCCCTGCAATATTGGATAAAACGAAGTATATGAATAAAAAACTAATATTACTTTGTATGCTGGGGCTACTAGCTATTACTTTAGTATATGTCCAGAGCGTATTGACGTGACGCAGTATATAGTCGCTCAAGGCGAAGTGAAAGCTAGTGTTGCTAATACCCGTGTGGGCACCATAAAGGCATGTCGCCGTGCTTATCTAGCACCTGCAATAGGTGGGAATGTTGCCAGATTATTTGTTAAGGAAGGAGAACTGGTTAAGAAAAAGCAGCTTTTATTGCAAGTCTGGAATGATGATTTAATGGCGCAATTAAATCTACATAAAGCACAAATTAAAGCGAATAAAGCAACAGCTGAACAAGCTTGTGAATTAGCGGCAGGTACTAAAAGAGACTCACTGCGCCTGGCGCGTTTGAAAAAATATGATCGTATTATCTCTGAAGAGCAATTGGATCGAGCCGCGACCAAAGCAGTTGCTGATAGAGCTCAATGCCTGGCTACAAAAGCGGCGATTGAAGTGGCGCAGGCGAATCTGGCAATAGTTAATACCGCTATTGAGCGTACCTTAATACGCGCTCCTTTCGATGGCACAGTTGCTGAAATCAATGCTGAACTAGGCGAGTATGTTACGCCATCACCTCCTGGAATTCCAACCTTACCCCCCCATAGATTTATTGGATATCAGCTGTTTATACGTGTCTGCTCCGATAGATGAGGTCGATGCACCTCAGGTAAAAGTGGGTATGAGTGCCTGTGTTAGTCTGGATGCTTTTGCAGAAAAACGTTGCTCTGGAACGGTTTCTCGTATTGCTCCCTATGTCCTGGAAAAAGAGAAACAGGCGCGTACTGTAGAAGTGGAAGTTAAGCTTAGGAATAAGCACGAAACAACTTCCCGATATTAATTATTCTTGAGGAATTGCACGGTAATTCCATTTTGGTAAATGTGTATCAAATACAATCGGCATTATTTCTTTGAAGTCAGCGGCATATTTTCGTCCTGTCTCGTATATTTTGTCGAGTATGTGAACAATTGTTGTTAGTCCTTTTGACGTTGATGTTCTAGAAATCAATGTTTTAACTGTTTCAACCGAGTCAAATACAACACCTTCACAAGCACGAGTCACATGAGGAAAAAAACGATGTTCA
>NZ_BDMN01000107.1 GCF_002189065.1 Bathymodiolus platifrons methanotrophic gill symbiont | reverse complement strand
CGAAGCTGTTAATGCGCTCAGTCTGCGTGATTGAGATAAGGCTTAAGGAGCGCGGGTTAAATAATATCCGCAAGCCTATTTCCAATGTAGCCTGTATATAGCTTGCGGAATACAGGAAAAATAGCATACTTACTTCCCCGTATTCCGCAAGCTCCATACGGGCTACACAAAGTTTCGGATTTTATTTTATCTGGTTCCTTTGTTTTAAAAACTCAGGATATTGAATCACGCAATTCATTCCTAAACAATATTTTACCGCTTTAATTTCTCTTTCAGGATTTTATTGACCTCGCCAGGGTTTGCTTTACCCTGTGACGCCTTCATAGTTTGTCCGACAAAGAAACCAAATACTTTATCTTTGCCACTTAAATACTGTTCAACCTGTCCCTGGTTATCAGCGATAATCTTATCTATAATCGCTTCAATAGCACCGCTATCAGTGATCTGTTTTAAACCTTGTGCTTCAATAATAGCATCTGCACTGTCTGCACTAGTCCACATTATTTCAAAGACTTGTTTGGCAATTTTACCTGAAATAGTATTATCGCTAATGCGCTTTAATAGAACAGCAAGGCGTTCATGTGTAACAGGGGATTGGCTAATATCCAGGTTCTGTTTATTTAGTGCCCCTGAGAGTTCAACGGTTACCCAGTTACTACAAATTTTTGCATTACAGCCAGATTCAGTAATTAACGCCTCAAAATAATCTGCAAGTTGTCTGGAACTTGTTAATTGAGTGGCTGTTTCTAAATCCAGTTTATATTGCTCAATAAAGCGTTGTCTTTTTATGTGCGCTAACTCAGGTAAGTCTGCTTTGACTTGTGCGCGTAATTCATCACTGATATACACAGGTAATAAATCAGGGTCAGGGAAGTAGCGATAATCATTGGCTTCTTCTTTGCTACGCATAGAGCGGGTTTCATTTTTATCTGCATCATACAGGCGTGTTTCCTGAGTGATCCTGCCGCCTGCTTCAATGATGTCAATCTGACGTTCAACTTCGATGTTGATGGCTTTTTCAACAAACTTGAATGAGTTGATATTCTTTAGCTCAGTTCGTGTGCCGTATTCTTCTTGCCCTACTGGGCGTATCGAGACATTGGCATCGCAACGGAAGGAGCCTTCCTGCATATTGCCATCACAAATATCCAGATATTGCACCAGTTCGTGAATTTTACGCATATAGGCGACGGCTTCTTTAGCCGAGCGCATATCGGGTTCTGATACGATTTCCAGTAACGGTGTGCCCGCACGATTCAAATCAACTCCGGTTAGGCCATGAAAATCTTCATGTAATGATTTACCGGCATCTTCTTCTAAATGTGCACGAGTTACTCCTACACGTTTAGTTTGACCGTCGACATCAATATCCATATGACCGATACCCACGATAGGGTGATCCATCTGGCTGATCTGATAGCCTTTGGGTAAATCAGGGTAGAAATAATTTTTTCTGGCAAATACTGAATAATCGGCGACTTCGGCTTCGATTGCCATGCCAAATTTAACCGCCATGCGCACGACCTCCTGATTTAGCACAGGCAGTACGCCCGGTAAACCTAGGTCAACTGCACAGGCTTGTGTATTAGGTTCTGCACCGTAAGCGGTAGAGGCGCCTGAAAAGATTTTAGTTTTTGTTGCCAGTTGGGCGTGAATTTCCAACCCGATAACTGTTTCCCATTGCATAGTATAACTCCTTACTCAAAGCCTTTCGGTGTTTGTTGATGCCAGTCGGTAACTTGCTGGTATTGGTGTGCCACATTAAGCAGCTTTGCTTCGGCAAAATAATTGCCAATAATCTGTAGGCCGACTGGTTTATTATCTATAAATCCGGCAGGAATTGACATAGCAGGTAATCCAGCCAGGTTAATGGCAATGGTATAGATATCCGCTAGATACATTTCGATAGGGTCGCTGATTTTTTCTCCGAGCCCAAATGCCGGAGTGGGGGTGACCGGACCCATAATGACATCAACTTCAGTTAATGCTTTATTAAAATCATCACTAATTAAACGGCGAATTTTTTGCGCCTTAATATAATAGGCATCGTAATAGCCTTCTGATAAAGCATAGGTACCCACTAGAATACGGCGTTTTACCTCTGTGCCAAAGCCTTCACCACGCGAACGTATATAAAGGTCGTTTAAATCGGCAGGGTTGGTGCAGCGGTGGCCAAAGTGTACACCATCCATGCGTGAAAGGTTGGCTGAACATTCAGCAGGGGCAATCACATAATAAGCAGGAATGGCTAGCTTCAAATTAGGCATGGAAACTTCAATTATTTCCGCACCCATTTTTTTATATTCATTAATTGCAGCTTCGATAGTTGCAGCCATTTCGCTGTTTAAAGCGGCATCAAAAAACTCTTTAGGTAGACCAATTTTTAACCCCGCAAGACTATTGTTTAAGTCTGAACTATAGTCAGGCACTTCGCGCTCAACGCTAGTCGAATCTTTGGGATCAAATCCAGCCATTATTTGTAACATCAGCGCCGCATCTTCGGCAGTTTGCGTCATCGGTCCGCCTTGATCCAGGCTTGATGCATAGGCAATCATACCGTAACGAGAAACCCGGCCATAAGTCGGTTTTAAACCAGTAATACCACAGAGTGCGGCTGGCTGGCGTATAGACCCGCCGGTATCGGTGCCTGTGGCTCCGGGAGCTAGGTGTGCTGCAACAGCAGCGGCAGAGCCGCCGGATGAGCCGCCGGGAACAGTGTCAGTTGCCCAGGGGTTCAGGACGCTACCGTAAAAGCTGGTCTCATTAGATGACCCCATTGCGAACTCATCCATATTTAATTTACCAAGTGTTACAACACCAGCTGCATTAAATTTTTCTACCACGGTAGCATTGTAAGGTGCGATAAAATTATCCAGCATTTTAGAGCCGCAACTAGTTTTTACTCCTTGCGTACAAAAAATATCTTTATGAGCAATGGATACACCAGTAAGCAGTGGAGCATTGCCTTGGGCAAGAGCCTGGTCTGCCTGTTTAGCGGTTGTAAGTGCCTGTTCTTCAGTAATGCTAATAAAGCTATTAAGATTCTGATGTTGTTTGATACGTTCAAGATAGGACTGGGTTAGCTCTACGCTTGAATAGTCACCTGCCTGTAAACCTTTAGCAAGTTGTGCAATCGTTTTAGTATGCATGTGGATTACCTTATTCAATAACTTTGGGCACAAGAAATAAGCCAGCTTCAACTTGTGGAGCAATGGCGTGAAAAGCTTCGCGCTGGTTTTCTTCACTGACCTGATCTGGGCGTAGGCGTTGTACCTGGCCTAGTGGGTGCGCCATAGGCACGACGTTATCGGTATCGACAGTGCTCATTTGAGCAACTAGATCTAGCATACCCGATAAATCTTTAGCATAGGACTCGGTGTCCTGAGTATCTATACCTAAACGAGCTAAATAGGCAATTTTATTAACATCATCAGCTGTTAACGACATTGTAACTCCATATAAACAATAAGGTTCTTAAGTTGTTTTTTAATTTTTACTGGCCTGGGAAACAGGTCAGATAAAGGCGAATAACCGAATATGATACTTTATATATTTAGTGCGGTCACGGTTGCCGGTTGTATGGTCAGTTTATTTTTGCCTGGAGAAAGCCGCTGAAATAGGCGTATAGCTGGTCACACAACTGTTTCAGTAATACTGCTAGCGGCAAAAATCAGTAGCTATAAATCCGCATTTGTAACCGTGTTAAGTATATCTTGCCCAAATACCTCATTGATTGTTAAAGTAACAAGATTTTCTATGTGTTCAGGAGCAGGAATTAATGTTTAATAAAATTCGTGGCATGTTTTCTAATGATCTATCAATTGACTTAGGAACGGCTAATACACTTATTTATATGCCCGGACAAGGTATTGTCCTAAATGAGCCCTCTGTTGTAGCGATTAAAGAAGATAGGGACCGTGGTTCCAAGATGATAGCGGCCGTCGGTGCTGATGCAAAATTGATGCTGGGTCGTACACCTGGAAATATTACCGCTATTCGTCCTTTAAAAGACGGGGTAATAGCTGACTTTGCGGTAACAGAGCGTATGTTGCGTGAATTTATCAAAAAAGTTCATGATAATAAATTTTTTCGTCCTAGCCCACGTATTTTAATTTGTGTGCCTTGCGGTTCTACCCAGGTAGAACGACGTGCTATTAGAGAGTCTGCAGCAATGGCTGGTGCACGTGAAGTGTATTTAATAGAAGAGCCGATGTCAGCTGCAATTGGGGCTGGTTTACCTGTTGATGAAGCGCATGGTTCTATGGTTCTTGATATTGGTGGCGGTACATCTGAAGTGGCCATTATTTCACTGAATGGTATTGTTTATTCAGCTTCCGTCAGAATCGGTGGAGACCGGTTTGATGAGGCCATTATTAATTATGTGCGTAGAAATTACGGCACATTAATTGGTGAGGCGACGGCTGAAAGGATTAAGCATGAAGTTGGTACTGCTTATCCTGGTAGTGAAATTATGGAGATTGAGGTTAAAGGGCGGAATCTGGCTGAGGGTGTGCCTAGAGGTTTTACCCTAAATAGTAATGAGATTTTAGAAGCCTTGCAAGAGCCTTTGTCTGGCATAGTCGGGGCGGTTAAAGTTGCTCTGGAACAAACACCACCTGAACTAGGAGCTGATGTTGCAACGCGAGGAATTGTACTGACTGGTGGTGGTGCCTTATTAAAAGATATAGACCGCTTGATTGCCGAAGAAACAGGTTTACCGGTTTATATTGCAGATGATCCTTTAACTTGTGTTGCCCGTGGGGGTGGTATGGTTCTGGAGATGCTGGATGAAAAAGGCTTGTCGGCATTTTCTTTAGAATAATATTGATAGGTGCGATGGGGTGGGCAAGAAGTAGCGTGCTCATCACATTTTTATGGTGGCAGGAAAATATCTTTGCTCATCCAATACAATATAAACTCACTAAGCCCTAAGCATTATTACCAATTTATCAGGATAGACGACTATAAAACTTTTATTTGCTACTGGCCCATCCATTAATACACGATTTATTGTCGTGTTGCTATTGTCTATTGTGCTGATAGTCGTGGATCAAAAAAGTGATAAGTTAAAGCCCTTACGTGACCTCCTGTCGGTATTCGTTTACCCGGTTCAATACGTAGTCGATCTTCCTAGTAGTTTGTTGAATAAAACTATCCAGTCATTTAAGGGCTATGAAGAGCTTTTAAATGAAAATAGGCAACTAAAACGAGAACATCTTATTAATAATGCAAAATTATTAAAGTTTGCTGATTTAGAGAAAGAAAATATACGCTTACGTTCATTACTGGATAGTTCATTCAAGCTGGGTGAGCAAGTTTTGGTTGCAGAGCTGTTATCTGTTAATCTCGCTCCGTATGAACATGTTGTCGTGGTTAATAAGGGGAATCGTTTTGGGGTATCTAAAGGGCAGGCAGTATTAGATGAAAATGGTATTGTCGGTCAGGTAGCCAAAGCTTTACCTCTAAGTTCTGAAATTATTTTAATCACCGATCCGAATCATGCTATTCCTGTACAGGTAAATCGTAACGGCCTGCATACTATCGCTATTGGTAGTGGTCAGTTAAATAAATTAAACCTGCCTTTTTTGCCTAATAACGCGGATATTATGCCGGGTGATCTATTAATCACTTCTGGGTTGGGAGGTGTATTTCCTCAAGGCTACCCTGTTGCTGTAGTCAGTTCTTTTGTTGAACAACCAGATAAACCCTTTGCCATTATTCAGGCAGAGCCCAGTGCGGCTCTTAACACTAGTAGAGAATTACTAATCGTCTGGAATAATAAACAAGTCATTCCTTTAAGCAAACAGATTATTGTTGAAGCAAATGGTACAGACTAGACAGGTAACATTATTAGGCTACTGGCTGACCATAATTGTTGCCATGGCCTTAAAAATTATCCCCTGGTCTACACCCGTGTTATACCTTACCCCTGACTGGGTTTTATTGGTTTTAATTTATTGGGCATTTGCCACGCCTGAGACAACAAGTGTTGGTAAGGCCTGGTTTGTCGGTTTGCTGGTCGATGTATTGACAGGGCAGTTGTTAGGTCAGTATGCACTCGCTTATACAGTGAGTATTTATCTTAGTGTTAAACAGCATAAACGTATTCGGCAATTCCCTATTATTCAACAGAGTTTATTTGTTTGTCTGATCTTATTGGTTGCCCATATACTTGTTTTTTGGGTGGAACGCATTAATGATCAGGCGGTTCCATTGCAATCCTGGTTACCTGTTTTGACCGACGGAATCGTTTGGCCGCTGGTATTATTGGTAATACGCAAGATACGTTTTTTTTCTTAAGTTTATGCGTCGCCATCAGGTTATAAAAGATAGTTTTTTAGAGAATCGTATTTTTTTAAGCAGAACGGTTATTCTGTTTGTATTCATGCTGTTTTTAATAGGCGGATTAATTACCCGTCTCATTTATTTGCAAGTGGCAGGGCATAGCCGTTATCACGGTATGGCGACTAATAATCGTATTAAAGTGACTTCAGTTCCGCCAACGCGTGGGATTATTTATGATAAGCATGGTCGGATTTTAGCTGAAAATCTACCCTCTTATAGTCTGGAGGTTATTCCAGAGCAAGTTGCGGATATGGAGGGTACTCTAAAGCGTCTGCAATCGGTGCTTAGCATTCCTGAAGAAAAAATTGAAGCATTCAAAAAGCATAGGAAGCGTTACAAGCATTTCGATAGCATTCCTTTATTAATGCAACTAAGTAATACTGATGTTGCCAGGTTTGCAGTGTTAAGACATACTTTTCCTGGTGTTGATATACATGCGCGACTTATACGTCATTACCCTTATGCTGAATTGACTGCACATGTCGTTGGCTATGTCGGGCGTATTAATGAGCAGGAACTAAAAACATTACCAGCAGCAGAATATCGCTCTATACATACCATTGGTAAAATCGGGGTGGAGCGTGCTTATGAGGATATTTTGCGCGGCCATGCCGGTTACTCTGAAATAGAAACCAATGCTCAGGGTAAGCCAATTAATGAACTAGGTAAAATTGAATCAGTCCCGGGAGCGGATATTTTTCTGACTTTAGACGTTGATTTGCAAAAAGTAGCCTATGATGCTTTGGCTGAATTTAATGGTGCAGTGGTTGCACTGGATTTGCAAACTGGTGGTGTGCTGGTACAGGTGAGTAAAGCGAGTTTTGATCCCAATTTATTTGTTTCAGGTATTAGTTATGTTGATTATAAAGCACTTAATACGTCTAAAAATAAACCACTGTTTGATCGTGTATTACGTGGCCAATATCCCCCAGGGTCGACATTAAAGCCGTTTATCGGCCTAGCTGGTTTAGAGCATAATATCACCCATATGCATCAGACTTTATTTTGTCCGGGGTATTATCAATTGCCAAATAAAGCGCATAAATATAGAGACTGGAAAAAATGGGGGCATGGCAAGGTTAATTTAGATATTGCCATTACGCAATCATGTGATGTTTATTTTTATGATATGTCACTTGCTTTAGGTATTGATAATTTATCCAGTTTTTTACATAAATTTGGTTTTGGTCAAAAAACCGGGATTGATTTAAAAGGTGAGAAAGCAGGGTTATTACCCTCAAGGGAATGGAAGCGTATTCATAGAGAACAGGCCTGGTACCCGGGTGAAACGCTTATTACAGGCATAGGCCAGGGTTTTACTCAGGTTACGCCGATGCAATTAGCGCGTGCAACAGCAACTCTGGCTAATAAGGGGTACATTGTTACCCCTTATTTAGCGCAAAAAATTATTGATGCAGATAGAGAAATAGAAATCAAAAAACCTGTGCAGAAAACAATCGAATTGAAGTCGACTAATGTGCAGGATATTATTAATGCTATGGTGCATGTTGTGCACTCGCCTAGAGGAACAGCGAAGCGAATAGCAAAAAATATAGACTATCAAATTGCTGGTAAAACTGGGACTGCGCAAGTATACACGGTTAAGCAAGATGAGGAGTATAACGAAGAGGAAATTGCATTTAATATGCGTGATCATGCGTTATTTATTGCATTTGCTCCAGCTGACAACCCTAAAATCGCTGTTGCAGTGATAGCTGAGCATGGTAGTCACGGAAGTTCTATTGCTGCACCTATTGCGGCTAAGGTGATTAAGCAATATCTGCTAGATAAGTAAGTCTGTTAAACAAGAAGGTTGGGTGGTGCATTTGCCATCGGTTAGTACAATTCAGCGGGTTAAAGTATCGTTTTACAGCTATGCATTCCTGGTGAAACCATCGAGAAAAACAACAAATGAAGATAGAACACAGAGCTGAGCAATTTAAAGAGCACTCTTTAATTGGCAGCTTATTACGCAAATTGCATATTGATATACCGTTGTTAATCGGCCTGCTATTATTATTGATATTAAGCTTTATGATGCTTTATAGCACGGGCAATAAGGAAGCCACTTTGCTTATTCGTCAATCTGCCCGAATGGGAGTCGCAGGTGTGTTGATGATAGTATTAGCACATGTAGACCCTAGGCAGTTTCAGCGTTTTTCAATCTTATTGTACAGTGTAGGAGTCATATTGCTGGTAGCAGTTTTATTGGTTGGCGATGTTGGAAAAGGAGCTCAGCGGTGGCTAGATTTAGGGGTATTTCGCTTCCAGCCTTCCGAAATGATAAAAATTACCACGCCTATGATGATTGCCTGGTATTTATCCGGACATGAGATTCCACCTAAATGGCGGCATATTATAATTGCAGCCACATTTATTCTAATCCCAACTTTATTAATTGTACGCGAGCCAGATTTGGGTACAGCCCTATTAGTAGCGAGTTCTGGTGCCTCAGTGCTATATTTTGCCGGCCTTTCCTGGCGATTCTTATTGACTAGTGCGTTCAGTTTAGCTGCACTTGCTCCAGTGTATTGGCATTTCTTTATGCGTGAATACCAGAAGGATAGGGTGCTTACCTTTTTAAATCCTGAGGCAGACCCTATGGGTAAAGGCTATCATATTATTCAGTCTAAAATTGCCATTGGGTCAGGGGGGGGCTATGGCAAAGGCTGGCAAGGTAATACTCAATCTCAATTAGATTTTTTACCAGAAAGCTCTACCGATTTTATTTTTGCTGTTTTTGCTGAAGAGTTTGGTTTACTAGGCTGTCTCGGCTTACTGGCAGTATATATATTTATTATTGCCCGAGGTTTATATATTGCGGTACAGGCACAGGATACTTATAGTCGTCTGCTTGCAGGTAGCCTGGTGTGTACCTTTTTTGTCTATGCTTTTGTCAATATAGGTATGGTTATCGGTATCTTGCCGGTAGTAGGAATACCCTTACCATTAATCAGTTATGGGGGGACATCTATGGTAACCTTATTCGCCGGATTTGGTATTTTGATGTCTATTCATACGCATAAGAAAATTCTACCTAGCTAACGCATTTGATTTTTCCTTTGCACCGGGGGATATGAGTCATAACTTATTTCCTGCGTGCGGGAAAACAGCTAGCTTTAATTTATTTAAGAGAGGGTGTTTGTTCTGAATTTAATTTGTATTCAGCATCAATAAATTCTTTCTTATGCCCGTTTAATACATGTTCTTTTTGTGCTGCTTTATCCTTTGCAACGGCATCCGCTGTCAGCCCCGGACGGGCTGATAGTCTCCAGAAGGCGCAGGGAAATTTGCCAATCCGAAGTGCGCGATAGCGCGCGAGGGAGGCTAAAATTTTATCCCGAATAGCCGTAGAGCCATTTGAGGTAGCCATGACTGAGCTGCTTTGTGCTCAGTCTGTGGCGGACGCAGGGCGGCTGGAGCATCTCCTATTCGCTGCGTAGGTGAACGAATTACGGCGACAGGAGTCCCGGAATT
>NZ_BDMN01000106.1 GCF_002189065.1 Bathymodiolus platifrons methanotrophic gill symbiont | reverse complement strand
TGCCGCTTGCTTGGGCTGGGATGCCCAAAACAAGCTTTCGCAAAAATAGCGACTCCCCGCCTAAAATAAACCTCGATACACCAGCATTGTGTATTTCAGCTACTCAATAATTGGGAAACTTCAGTCTAATGGGTCTACGGCTTCTTTGTCAAAAGAAACCTTTGAGCTTTCCATCGTGTAAGTTAACGAGTCTACAAATTGCATTCTGACTTGTTCCTGTTCATCAAAAAGAAAATCAGTACTTAATTTTTTTATTATATATTTCATGTCTTCACCAATTTGATTTTGTAAGGGTCACTTAATACAGAATGTGCCTGACTAAAATATTTCAGTGGCCCACTATTTACAACGATATTGAAATACATGAGGTGATTGCCACATGCTTTTATCCGGATATATACGCAGTCAGAGATATCATTAAAGTTTATAATACCTTAACGCAGAATAACTTTAAACCTGGAAATATCAGTTGAACTCTATATTCCTGCTACGACTGGTTTATATAAACAGTTCAAGAGAACCTTAATATCGATAAGGAGTACCTTGGGAGTATGGGCGGCTCGCCATGTATAATCTTAGAAAAACCAGTTAAACCGTGGGCAACTGATTTTTCCAGGATATTGGATGAGCCGGCCGTTCTTCCACGCAGAGTGAATCCATATACATTCTATAGTGTGTGACATGGGAACAAGAAATATAAAATGAAAGAAATATTTGAAATAGTGTTTAATCTCTCCATGCTTGGCTTTGTCTCAGGAAGCATGCTTACACTGGGGTTAGGTTTAACAGTTGCACAAATTATTGCACCAGTTAAAAAAATACGCATAGTGATTCGGGCGCTAATTGCAAATTTTATCATTGTACCTTTGTTTGCTTTAGGCATAGTGAGCTGGCTTCCCGTCTCTGAAGGGGTACGTATTGGAATAATAGTACTTTCTTTAGGTGGTGGAGCGCCCTTTATCCCCATGATTGTAGCAACGGCAAAAGGTAATGTGGCTGGTGCGGTAGGGTTAATGGTGCTACTTTTGATCGTGACGCTTGTGTTTATACCGATCGCAGTGCCGCTAGTGCTTCCAGGTGTTTCTGTTAGTGCCTGGATCATTGCCAGGTCTTTAATTTCAATAATGCTGGTTCCATTACTGCTTGCGCTATTTATCAGAGCACGTTTTTCAACGTTTGCGCGGCGTATTCAGCCTTTTGTGGCCAGATTTACCAATATTTCCATATTGATACTGATTATTGCGGTGCTGTTTCTGTATATAGAAACCATCATGGAAAGTGTTGATATACTCCCCGTGATCATTTTATTCTTTTTGGGGGCAATGTTTATTGGCTATTTGAGTGGTGGAAAAAGAAGAGATATACGGGTGATATTTTCAGTAGCTGCTGGATTAAGAAATCCCCCAGTCGCTATATTGGTGGCTACTCAGAACTTCTCTACAGAACCGATGGCAGCAATTGTTCCTTTACTGGTTGCCATTGTAGGAATATTGATATTGTTACCATTAGCAATCATAACGAGAAATTATGGAATCAACAGATAAAGAAATACAGGTAAGAACTATTTATGAGTATTAGGCAACTCGCAATAAATAACCCACCCATCTTGCTTGTCTTTTTGTTGTCTTCTGCGTTGCAGAAATAGTTACGTAGCCAGCTATGCGCCTATTTCTACGCATTGAAGACAAACAAAAATCCTGCGTATAAGGTAGGTTATTTATTGCACGTTACCTTATATTTAATATTCAGTTGTTTATAGCAATTTATAGCGATCAATTGAGGTTCTTGTCTTGATCATAGGGTCGACAATGTCGAAGTAGGCAATAAACGATTTTGTCGCCCAGCTCCTTGAGTTGAGGTTTTTGGGTATTTAGATTTGTCAGTCTAGATCTTGAAAAAGAACCACCTAGTTACTCAAAGCTAGTAAGGAATGTTATTGATTATTATTATAATTATTTTTCCTTACAATCTATAACTAAGTGGGTAATCAACTACCTCCGTAGTGTATTCTAACGTTAACATATTAATATTTAAATTATGGATTTAGTTTATAGGCAATAAACCTATAGTTTATAAACAGAAGGCGTCTGCTAGTCTCCGCTGTGTAAAACCTTAATTTTGTAGCTGAAAGTCCGGTTGCCTATCCATCATTGGTATTGAGAGATATATTTTTTTACAACCGAGTCTGGCCTTTTGTGTTCACTGAACGGGTAAAGTTGCTTACACCAAGATTCCACCTTATTAAATTTTAATAATGGAGATTTAGGGGGCTGGAGACAGTAACTAACTGCGGTAAATGGTTTCAATCAAATGAAAGCCAAATTTAGTTTTAATCGGGCCGTGTACCGTGAGTATAGATTTCTTGAAAACGACATTATCAAAAGCCTTTAGCATTTTACCGGGAGGAAATCCCCCAAGATTGCCGCCATTTTTTTGCAGAATTGCACAGTGAGTGCTTTTTAGCAAGGCTATCAAAGTCAGCACCACCCGCTAATTTTTTCTTAAGTTGCTCTGCCTCTTCTTTGGTTTTTACCAAAATGTGTCGTGCACATGCGATTGCCATTAGTAATGTACTCCTCTGTTGTGTTGTTGTTAAATTGAGTAAAAGGACCAAAGAAGTAAATTATAACTGCTCTAGATTCAGATGAAATGCCTATTTTCAACGACTAAGTTATTTTATTTATTCATTAGGTGGGGATACATTTATTCAGGATCTTCTATAAATTTTAGTGTCAAGAAATAAGAAATGGACAAAGGTGGATATTTTTATATGTTGTATATCATGACAGAAGATTTACGACTAGAAAGAAGGGATATTCATATTTTTAAGCTAAATACTGATTTCAGATAAGAAATGTGAAGTTATGCACAATTTCTGTGGATAACTCTGTGTGTTAATCGTTTAAATATACGTTTAGTCCGCGTAATTATTACAACTGTTTTGATTTGTATAAATTTTATACAGTGCAAATGTATGTATATAAAATCAAATGCATACGTGTGTCAATAGCTGCTATGCATTGATTTTAGTAGGGCGCTATGGTGTTGTATTAATACGAAAACTAAAATTGTGGATTAAAGTGAAAGCACTTCATATTTTATAAAAAAGTCTTGTGAAATTTAAAATACTGTTATGTGTCGAGAATGGCTTTAAGACTAATGAAAAGAACCGTCAGGTTGCCCTTAAACTCTTTAGAGTGGTTCAAAACACTAAAAGTAAGTCTACCTGTATGAGTAGATAATTAACCAATAAATTTTATTTATTTTGATACAAATCCCTAGAAAATATCCGGTTTTTTGTTGACCATTACATAATTAAACGGGCTGGAATTGAGTCTAGCTTCAGGTTGCATGATATTAGGCATACAGTGGCCAGTTTGATTATTAATAACGGCGGGAGTCTCTATGGGGTGCAGGCAACACTTGCGCATGCTAACAGTAAAGTGTCTGAGATATATTCGCATTTGAGTAATGAGCGATTGCAGCACGAGTGATAATTTGTCGAATGTGGTGGCTGTGGAGCAGGCTTTCGCTGAAAATCAGGGAAACGTAGCCTAAGCGAAGTGATGATTTTTAGTCCGCGATAGCCGTAGGGCCGTTATTTTGTCGGAGTCTGAGCGTTAGCGAAGGTGGAGACAAAATAAAAGGCCATCCGACACGGCGTCAAGTCATTTGGAGCCTATGTTCCGACCCCTTGTTGGGTCGGGACGAGGTGACGAGGACGAATCGGGGCCGCCGGAGGCATAAGTGGTCGCGTTAAGTTTTTGCTGCTTGCTTGGGCTGGGATGCCCAAAACAAGCTTTCGCAAAAATAGCGACTCCCCGCATTTTTTGAATATTAACAGGGCTAAAACACCCTAGAAGGGTGTAATCAAAACTACGCTCTTAGAATGTGGATATTTAATTTATTAATAAGAGAAAACTATGTGTACAGTAAGCTGTGTAACTGTTTTTCAGCACTTGTGCGTTCTGGGAAATCCTGGCCGCTACTCAATGCTTTTTCAAAATAGATTGAAGCTCTATTTTTATTTTCTATTTTTAAAGCTGATTAAGCTACTTTGTAATAAAAGCTGGGGTTTCCAGCAACTTTTTTTGCTACGTCCTGATAAAGCGCATCGGCCTTTGTGTAGTTACCCATTTGAAAATAGGTCTCTGCCAATGTGTACTTTACGGCGTAATTATTAGCATTTATTTTATTAGCTTGTTGAGCATATTTTAGTGCATTTTCTGGCGAATTAAGCTTTTCAATATAGGTAGATGCAAGTTCATTAAGGGAATAATCAGACTGTTGTTGAGCCAGAATTGCCTGTAATTCTAAGATGGCTTTTTCAGGCTGGTTGAGTTCATTATAAAGCGTAGCTAATTTGAAGCGCAGAGAAAGAATTTCAGGGTGTTTTTTACTGACCTCGAGATAGGCTGTTAAAGTTTTTTCTTTATTACCCTGAGTGTATTGAACTGAAGTTTCCCAATAATTATTTATGGTAAAATTGAAACTATGCTACAACTATATGAAAAAAATAGTCTTTTCATTCGTTTCAAATGCTATTGCCTAAGGGGAATTAAGTAGGGGTTTGCTATAAACATGGCAAAACCACCTAAAATAAACCTCGATACACCAGCATTGTGTATTTCAGCTACTCAATAATTGGGAAACTTCAGTTTATTGTATAACGCTTATAAAAACGAACTGGATCAAATTATTTCACACTACAACGCATTACAATCTGCTTTTAAAAAATCTAAACGATATGAACGCTATCAAAAATCCTGCCAAGAAAAATTAGGACTACCTGCATTCAATAGAAAATTGTCAGTAGCTAAAATCTTAAACCCTGAAATAATTTTAAGAACTTTTCAAGCTTATGAAAATAAGGTTAATCATCAATTTCGTATAGCAAAAAAACAATTGAATTTTAATATTCAACCTACTGATAAAAGCAGTAAAGTATTATCAGAGCCTTTATCTACTGCACTTGCTAAAGCTGAGTTATGGAATAAAAAATCACAAAGTTTAGCTATTAAAGCCTCTTCTTCAGTTCGCTTTAATAAAACAAGTGGGTTTTATATTGGCCGTTATTTATTAGATTTAAAAGTCTATGATGGAAAACAGCTTATTGGAGGGAAACAGCACGGCATTAAAGGAGCTAGTTTGCAAAATAATGCTGCAACACAAACACAAGCAGTTAAAAAATTTACTCAGCTTATAGAAAAAGAAGGCCTATGGAATGTTTTAGGTTTACAAGAAGTTAGTTGTAAATAGCTGCTCTTTCAAACTTCATCT
Source organism: Bathymodiolus platifrons methanotrophic gill symbiont (assembly GCF_002189065.1). Classification (GTDB taxonomy): domain Bacteria; phylum Pseudomonadota; class Gammaproteobacteria; order Methylococcales; family Methylomonadaceae; genus Methyloprofundus. The sequence continues at coordinate 4,538 of NZ_BDMN01000106.1, read as the reverse complement.
TTTAATAGCTTGGGATGGGATGAGGCAATTGTAATTGGCCTTAAAACAAGCCCGAAAACAATTGGACTTCAACCCAGTCACCTTTTTTAATGCTGTCTTGATTATGCTGTAAAAAAATAAAAGCATTGGCCATACTGATAGAACTTAAGATACCGGAACCTTGTTTTCCGGTTGTTCTAACCTGGAATTCACCCGTTTCTGATTGACTAACAATACCGCGCTGAATTTCAGTGCGGCCTGGTTTTTTGCGTATAGATTCCAGACTGCGGGCTTTTATCATGGGTGCTATGGGTTTATCGGTAATGCCTAGAATTTCTTCCAGAGCAGGTAGAACAAATTGATAGAAAGTAACTAGAACTGCTACAGGGTTACCTGGCAATCCAAAGAAAATAGATTGCTTAATTTTGCCAAAGGCAATGGGGCGTCCTGGTTTAATGGCTACTTTCCAGAAATTGATATCACCACTGGATTTTAGTGCTGCTTTGGTGAAGTCTGCTTCACCAACAGAAACCCCTCCGGTAGAAATAATAATATCTGCATAACTGGCTGCGTCATTAAATCGACTTAATAACTCAGCCTCCTGGTCTTGAATAATTCCCAGATTAATAATATCTATATCTGGCCGATCTAGCGCTGCAAGTAGACTGTAACGGTTGCTGTCATAAAGGCCGCCACTGGGAACTGCCCCAGCGATACTATAAATTTCATTGCCTGTGGAAGCAATGGCAATGCGTAATTTACGTTTCACTTTAATTTCTGTGATGCCTAAAGACGCAAGTAGACCAATATCTGCTGGACATAGTAATTTCCCTTTATCCAATACTGTTGCCCCTAATTGAATATCTTCACCGGCCTGGCGAACATTTTGCCCAGGTTTGTGTCGATCATCTATGCGTATGGATTTATTGTTAAGCTGACAGTGCTCTTGCATAATAACAGTATCCAGCTCAGCTGGCATAGGAGCTCCCGTCATAATGCGTACGCAACAGCCAGGCTTGCAGGTTTCGGCTTGAACTTGGCCAGCGAGAATAGTTGCTTGAACTGTTAGCTGGGTTTCATTGTTTTTATCAGCTAAATCACAGCTACGTAAAGCATAACCATCTACTGCCGAATTAGTATGACCAGGTACTTGAATTGGGCTGATAATGGTTTCTGCTAAACAACGTCCTTTTGCCTGTTCAATCGGGATTTGCTGGATATCTTGTAAAACGGGGATAGATCCCAGAATAATATTTTTTGCCTGTTCAAAATGCAGCAAGCCAGGTTCAGCGATATCTGAACAATTGGGTTTAATAGTGATCATTTACGTGTTGAGGGGCCATTCAGAGGCAATCCATTATCAATAAAACTTAAAAAATACTCTAATTGTCGCAATGCAGTACTTTGTGCGGGGTCTACCTTTGCTCTAATCAGTTTATTACAAACCATAAACCGCCGGTGTAAAGTACCCATTTCTCCGCTGTTTAAACGGTAAGCGGGCCAATGAGTCGTATGCCCCAATGCTGGGCTGAGTATTTCTGAGCGTATAAATTTACCGGCATTATCTAAATGGCAACTTGCACAGGAAAAATTTAGCTGGCCACGGCGCTGGTAAAAATAAGCTTTTCCTTGTTGATATGCAGTAAGAGCTAGTTGTGACTCAGCGGGAATCTGAGTATTGATTCGCTGGCCACGAGAGGTATAAGCCATATAGGCTAAAATAGTGGTGATTTCACCTTTAGCATAGGCTAGGGGAGGGAGTTGGTTCTTTTGTCGACAGTCATTAATTGCATTGGCAAGTGTGGTGATTTGCTGTTTTTGTTTATCCCAGTAGGGGTAATTTTGTGCAATGGCAATGCCTTTATTGGCAAAGCAATCTGCATAGCCATTTGCAAAAGCTTGATTAAACAATAACTCCCCTCGTTCCAAGGCAAATTCATAGGGAGGGAACTCCTCAATAGCAAGCCAGGAATCTTTAGCATCAGCATCAATGGCATAAACGCCCTCAGCATAATCATCTAGTGATAATTGCGGGAAAAGTTGCTGGTAAAATGCGCGTATTTGTTGACGATCTTCAACCGGGTTGGCAGAAATAGAAGTGCTAGCTATTATTAAAAATATAGCTATATTAAACCGGCCAGAAAACGCTATCATCGGATAATATGTTCGGCTGTATCTTGATAGCCAAGATTGTCTTCCCAACTTATTGTGACTTTATCACCTGGCTGTGCTGATTTGATATGAAAAGAAAAAAATGGGTTTTTCGATACACCAAAACCCATTTGGCACTGGCTCATCAGTTGGTCATTATGTTTGAAGCTTAAGGTTTGGATAAAATGAGCAGCAACAAGCTCACCCGTTTCCTCATCTTTTCTTTTCCCTGTTTCCATTGGATGAGCAATCAGGGTGCGCACTAAAGTAAAGTCGGCAAGCCGTTTACTACGAATTTTTATTGATGACATATTAGCCTCCACAACCGCCTAATGTTACCTTCACTTTCTGACGTGTCTGGTAATATTGGTCTTCTGCCTTAAGTACTACAATTACATCACAGGTTTCTTGCATTTTAAATCGTGCGCCAATAAAAGTTTCTAATTCAGGGTTAATACTGAATTTAGCAACTAAAGGTACGGGATTTTTTTCTGAAAAAATAAAAATAGTATCGACATTTTCAATAGAGCTGGTAATGGTAATAGGGACCACAGAACCATTCTCTGCAATTCGAGGCAGTTTTAAGTGTATTTTATTAGTTTTGTGCAATATTTGATCGGGAAATAACAGGGTAAGTGCTTTGTTAATAGGCTGCCGTTGGAATTCATCAGCCAACCAGTTAGCAAAACTTGCTTTGGAAAATGCAAGACCTAATGTATAGCCCGTTATAGTCAGCATTTTAGTGATAAATGCACGGCGAGTTGTTGGCATAATTCGTTTTAATGAAGAACTAACTAAAAAATAAGCTTTATTATAGCGGGAACTAGATAATAATAAACTGACTACCGCGAAAGACACAAAATACCCGAAAAAATTAATAAACTTTTTGGCCACTAGGTTAATACGGGCATATGACAGGAGTGAAATAGCTTTAGCTATTTCCGAATCAGCAATAGCTAAAGAGACTGTGAAAGTATTCAACAAAATCCCCCTCCTTGGTTAAGGAGGGGCTAGGGGAGGTTTGATATTTAAACTAATCATGCAATATCAGTGACATATGTTTTCCTGGTTACGTCCAACTCTCAGCCAAAGTAAAATTAAGCTTTAAACATCAGTATGTTAAAAAACCCGTCATGCCCGAAGTCTACCCAGTCAAGCGTGGGCACAAGCTTTATCGGGAATCTATGCTTAACCAACGAGATTCCTGCTAAAAGCATACAGGAATGACGAGCTATGGCTGAGAGTCATGGGTAATCAGGTATGTTTTTATACGATCCCCCCTCAGTCCCCCTTCTCAAGGGGAGAGGCTAAACGCAGATACTTTCACGGTCTCTAAAGCTATTGTACTCCTGCCTATGTTTTGCAGATCCTCGTTAGTGTATTACTGAAATTAACTGTCAACTACATTACCATGGAATTCATAGCGATAGTGGATACGGTATAAACCCAGTTTCTTTGTACTTGTAAAAACGACAGACTACTATATTGTTATTAAGTACACAGTACACTTTTAAATGAGCGGATTTCAGGAGTAGGGCATGGGATATAAAAATATAGAAAATATGCTGGAGACTTTGTCTCAATACATTCGTAGTGAAATAGAGGATGAAAGTGTTGAGCAATTAATCCTGTTTGCTCAGCACTACTTTAGTTTTAGTGCTTTTGATGAAATCGCTAATATTTCAATTGAAGATTTATATGGTGCAGTACTATCACACTGGAATTTATTTCTGAATTTGCCGGATGGTAAGGAGAAAATTCATATTTATAACCCAAGTGTTGAGGAGCATGGCTGGCAAAGCACACATACGGTTATAGAAGTAGTGTTACCTGATAGGGCCTTTATTTTACAATCTATGACCATGGAAATTAACCGCTATGGTTTTGTTAATTTACTTGTTTTACACCCAGTGTACTGGGTACGAAGAGATGCCGCTGGAAAGTTAAGTGAACTTAGCAAAACACAATTAGAGGGAACTACTCAGGAAAGTGTTTTACATATTGAGATTAATCGACAAAGTGATACTGCACTGATAGAAAAACTCAAACAAAGCTTGCAACTGGTTTTGCGTGATGTCTGTTCTGCTACAAAAGACTGGCCTGATTGTATTGCACAAATGGAAACGGTAACGTCCGAATTAATTGAACAAAAGAAGCCTTCTTTGCAGGAATCAATCGAGTTTTTACAATGGCTGAAAAATGGTCATTTTGTGTTTTTAGGCTATCGGGAATATCGTATTGTTGAAAAGGCTGATCAATTTGGCTTTTGTGTCGTTGAAAAGACTGGCTTAGGTATTCTACAGGATGGTATCGCTAAAGTTCCCGGGGCCGTCATAGGTGAAAAACGGTTTTTAGGTTTATATGCTTCATCTGCCTACACTTGTGAGCTTGATGATATTCCACTGGTG
>NZ_BDMN01000105.1 GCF_002189065.1 Bathymodiolus platifrons methanotrophic gill symbiont | reverse complement strand
AACTGAAGTTTCCCAATAATTATTTATGGTAAAATTGAAACTATGCTACAACTATATGAAAAAAATAGTCTTTTCATTCGTTTCAAATGCTATTGCCTAAGGGGAATTAAGTAGGGGTTTGCTATAAACATGGCAAAACCACCTAAAATAAACCTCGATACACCAGCATTGTGTATTTCAGCTACTCAATAATTGGGAAACTTCAGTAAATAAAAATAATAAAATCACCAAGACTCATACTGGATATTATTGTTTAACTCACTACCCTTCCTGAATCGGAAAACTATTTATGGCCAGATCTAAAGCATTTAACGAAGAAGAAGTTCTGGATAAGGCTGTCGCTGTGTTTTGGGCAAAAGGTTATGAAGCGACGTCTATGCAAGACCTTGTTGAGGCTATGGGCATTCAGCGAGGCAGTCTTTATGCTACCTTCGGCAGCAAGCAGCAGCTTTTTTTACAATCACTTGAGCGTTATGGAAAAGTGGTCGTTAAACAGTTTTTGGACATTTTGGAGAGCAAACCTTCTGCTATTGAATCAATTGAGTTGTTCTTCGCGCAATTAGTCGAACACTTATTAACTGCAGGGCCTTTACGTAGTTGTTTAGTGACTAATTCTGCTATTGAGCGCGGCTTAAGAGATGAAGAGACTAAGCGCCAAGTACTGCATTTACTGAATGCACTTGAAAGGGGCTTTTACAAAACTTTGCAAAGAGCACAAAAAAATGACGAAATATCAAAGGAGCTTGATTTAAACAGGCTTGCCAGTTTTTTAACCAGCAGTATGCAGGGCCTCTGTTAGTCATGGGAAAAGTCTGCTCGGACAGATCAGTCCTTGAAGGCATTAACCAAGTGACTTTATCTATTATTAAATAAAAAAACGAGGGATATTCTGATGAAATTAGCAAAGCATTGGATCTTGCCTTCTTAATTTAAGTACTTTTTATAGTAATTTTTTACCTGATTTTTGAACAATCGTTCTACTGGAGTTAATAAAAATGATTTATGCCGCACCCAACCAAACAGATAGTAAAGTTGACTTTAAAGCACGTTATGGCAATTTTATCGGGGGTGACTGGGTTCCCCCCGTTAAAGGGCAATATTTTGAAAATAAAAGTCCTGTTAATGGTAAAGTATTTTGTGAAATCCCTCAGTCCACAGCTGAAGATATCGAACTAGCACTCGATGCTGCACATCAGGCAAAAGATGCCTGGGGAAAAGCATCGGTCACCGAAAGATCAAATATATTATTAAAAATTGCTGATCGAATTGAAGAAAATCTGGAAAAACTAGCCGTCGCCGAAACCTGGGATAATGGTAAAGCAGTACGCGAAACATTAGCGGCTGATGTGCCTTTATGTGTGGATCATTTTCGATATTATGCGGGGTGTATGCGCGCGCAGGAAGGTTCTATTGGCGAAATTGACGAGAATACTGTTGCTTATCATTTTCATGAACCACTGGGTGTTGTTGGGCAAATTATTCCGTGGAACTTTCCTTTGTTGATGGCCTGCTGGAAATTAGCACCTGCTCTAGTTACAGGAAACTGTGTGGTAATGAAGCCTGCTGAACAAACACCTGCTTCTATACTGATTTTAATGGAAATAATAGGTGACTTACTACCTGCCGGTGTTCTAAATATTGTTAACGGTTTTGGTGGTGAGGCAGGGCAAGCTCTAGCAACGAGCAAACGTATTGCGAAAATTGCTTTTACCGGATCAACACCGATAGGCGAGCATATTTTAAAATGTGCTGCGGAAAATATTATTCCTTCTACAGTTGAACTGGGTGGTAAATCGCCAAATATTTTCTTTGAGGATGTTTTAGATCAAGAAGATGAATTTGTCAGTAAATGTATTGAGGGCGCGGTACTTGCTTTTTTTAATCAGGGAGAAGTTTGCACTTGTCCATCAAGATTATTAGTTCAAGAATCTATTTATGATGCATTTATAGAAAAAGTTATCGCACGTGCAGAACAGATTAAACGGGGGGATCCGCTTGATACAGAAACCATGGTGGGTGCTCAAGCATCAAAAGAACAGCACGATAAAATATTAAGTTATGTCGAGATTGGTAAGCAGGAGGGTGCTAAATTATTGATGGGTGGTAAGGTTGCTGAGCTTGAAGGGGAGCTGGGGGAAGGTTACTATATTCAGCCAACTGTGATGCAAGGGCATAATAAAATGCGTATTTTTCAGGAAGAAATTTTCGGCCCATTTATTTCAGTAACTACTTTTAAAGATGAAGCAGAAGCCCTGGCAATTGCCAATGATACAGAATTTGGTTTAGGCGCTGGCCTATGGACGCGAGATATGAATCGTGCCTATCGAATGGGGCGAGGTATTCAGGCGGGGCGCGTGTGGACAAATTGCTATCATCATTATCCCGCACATGCGGCTTTTGGGGGATATAAAAAGTCTGGTATCGGTAGGGAAACACATAAGATGATGCTGGATCATTATCAGCAAACCAAGAATATGTTGGTCAGTTATGATATTAGCCCTTTGGGTTTTTTCTAATATTGAATTCATGTAGGGGCAATCCCTTGTGGTTGCCCTGATTGATGGAAAAAGTACAATATAATTCTATACCACATAAATACTACAAATACTTATGTCTGAACATCACACCTACGAACACACAAGGATGGGTCAGTTTCGTTTATAACGATTTTTCCGTGTATAATTATTACTTGAATATTTGGCCTTATATCAACAGTCTATTGATCAGCCAGAAGCCTTTTGGGCAGAACAAGCGGAGCAATTCTTAGATTGGCAACAGCCTTGGGATAAGGTTATGGAATATGACTATCCTAAAGGAGAAATTAGCTGGTTTGCAGGTGGCAAATTGAATGTTAGTGTTAATTGTCTGGATAGGCACCTGGCAACACGAGGCGATCAAGTCGCACTGATTTGGGAGGGTGATGATCCTGCTAATGATAAGAAAATGACATACAAAGAATTACACCAGGAAGTGTGTCAATTTGCTAATGTGCTAAAAGAAAGAGGTGTAAAAAAAGGTGATCGGGTATGTATTTATTTGCCGATGCTTATCGAGGCCGCAGCAGTTATATTAGCTTGCACACGTATTGGAGCAGTGCATTCGATTGTATTTGGTGGTTTTTCAGCTGAAGCGTTAAAAGATCGTATTAATGACTCTGATTGTAAGTTAGTTGTTTGTGCGGATGAAGGCTATCGTGGTGGAAAGCTGATACCCATTAAAGCAACAGTTGATAAAGCCATAGAGGATTGCCCTTGTGTAAAAAGCGTTGTAGTTATCAAAAACAGTGGTAATAGCGTTAACTGGAATGATGAATGTGATGTCTGGTATCACGAGCTAATGTCAAGGGTTTCGATAGAATGTAAACCTGAATGGATGGATGCAGAAGACCCTTTATTTATCTTGTATACCTCAGGGTCTACGGGACAACCCAAAGGGTTGCTGCATACCACGGGTGGATATTTATTGTATGCAGCAATGACTCATAAATATATCTTTGACTATCAAGAGGGGGAAATCTATTGGTGTACGGCTGATATCGGCTGGATTACTGGGCATACTTATATGATTTATGGTCCCTTATGTAATGGAGCAACTACCTTATTGTTTGAAGGCGTGCCGACTTACCCTGATGCAGGTCGTTTCTGGCAGGTTATTGATAAACATCAAGTAAATATTTTCTATACGGCTCCCACGGCTCTTCGTGCCTTAATGGCCATCGGCGATGAACCTGTCTATAAAACTGACCGGAGTAGCTTGCGCATATTAGGTTCGGTAGGAGAACCAATCAATCCTGAAGCATGGGAATGGTATTATGAACTCATTGGCAAGCAAAACTGTCCGATTGTTGATACCTGGTGGCAAACAGAAACGGGGGGTATTTTGATTACGCCGTTACCTGGTGCTACTGAATTAATACCCAGTTCAGCAACACGTCCTTTCTTTGGAGTTAAACCAGCTATCTTAAGTAATGAAGGTCAGGTAATAGAGGACGGTACCGAAGGTGTACTGGTAATGGAGCGTCCTTGGCCCGGGCAGGCAAGGTCTATTTATGGTGATCATCAACGCTTTATTGATACTTATTTTAAAAATTATCCAGGTTATTATTTTACGGGTGATGGCGCAAGACGTGATGAGCGTGGCTATTACTGGATTACCGGACGCGTAGATGATGTTATTAATGTTTCTGGGCATCGTATGGGGACTGCCGAGGTAGAAAGTGCGCTGGATGAGCATAAGTTAGTGGCTGAATCTGCAGTGGTGGGCTACCCTCATGATATTAAAGGGCAAGGAATCTATGCCTACGTTACGCTGCATGTTGGAATTGAAGGTACTGAGGAATTAAAGAAAGAGTTAATTCAATTAGTACGCACCGGCATCGGCCCTATTGCGACACCTGATATTATCCAATGGTCTGCGCAGTTACCTAAAACTCGCTCAGGGAAAATAATGCGCAGAATCTTACGTAAAATAGCAGCTAATGAGATTGATAGTTTGGGAGATACTTCAACTTTAGCTGATCCTGATGTAGTGCAAAGTATTATTGATAACCGTCTTAACCGATAAAAAATGGTGAGTAGAGCTTTTTTATATTTCGATTAAATCAAAAATAGTATTAGGTGATTGTCGGAAAAGAATAAATCAGATTGCGCAGGCTTTGAAGAAGGGCAAAAAGACAAGTAAGCTGGCATATTCTTTGACAGAAATCACCTTACAAGTAGTTCGTTGTTACTATTTGTAATATCGTGTAAATGAGCTGGTTTCTTCACGAGGTGTTCTATAGGAATTTAGCAATGCATTCTTGTCTTCGTATCCTAGTGACATACCACATATTAAAACGGTGTCTTGTGGATAATCTAATGTTGCTTTAATGGTTTTGGGGTAATCTGCAAGTGACGCTTGTGGACAGGTTGCCAGTCCTTGTTCCACCGCAGCTAACATAATGGATTGTAAAAACATGCCATAATCTATAAATGAGCCTGTCTGCATACTACTATCCATAAAAAACAAAAGCATAACAGGCGCATCAAAAGCCCTATAATTGGCAGCCCATAGGTTTAGTTGGCGTTGTTTGTCCTCTCGCTCTACCTTTAATGTTGAGTACATTTGTAAACCACAGGCAACACGACGTGATTTGTAAGGTTCTATCCATGTTTCAGGGTAATAGCGATAATCTGCTCTACCTTTATCACCTTCGCGAAATTGGCATTCAATTTGTGTTTGTAGTTTCAGTTTAGTTTCACCAGTAACAACTGCCACCTGCCAGGGTTGTGTATTAGTTCCAGAGGGTGCATGGCTGGCAGCGTTTAAAATAGCATTGATTTTGTTTTCTTCAACATCCTTATTGAGAAAAGCGCGTACTGATTTTCTTTGTTGTAAGGCTTCTTTTACATTCATAGTCAGATACTTAGGGAGATGGAAATAAATAATTGTCCAGTTTTTAAAGCTAAACGTACACAAAAAAACTTAGGCAACTATCTGGGGCGCAGGTCTTTAGCCTGCATTGTATAAGCAGCCTAAAGGACTGCGCCCCATTGTAGCTGTTAACATTCTTAAGCTAGTTTTAATGGGAATTTTGGATGATTATGTTTTTCCAGAGTTGCTGTAGAGTATAAACCAATAAGTTCTACACTTGTTTCTTAGAAGAGGGAGGTCTGAAAAGCAACAGATATTAAGTAAGCTGGTATGTCCTTTGACAGAAATTACCTAATATATAAGTATAACACTGGGTATGAATGGCCTATTGGATAAGTACTCTTTTACTAAATTGAATGGCAACTATAAATGGCTTATAAAGCAATAAAAAAAGCATTATTTGAAAAGTGTAGGGAAAAAGGAATGACGAAAGGGGTAATGTCGATTAAAATACCTTGTTAATTTAATTGTATGGCTTAAAGCTAGTTTTCAATAAAATACATTCTTTAGTTATCAGATCTTTTAATGACAAAATTTATATTTATTACAGGTGGTGTAGTCTCTTCTCTTGGTAAAGGAATAGCTGCCTCTTCTTTAGCTGCAATCCTGGAAGCTCGTGGTTTAAAAGTAACCATGACGAAACTAGATCCTTATATCAATGTTGACCCGGGTACCATGAGTCCTTTTCAGCATGGTGAGGTTTTTGTTACGCAGGATGGTGCAGAAACTGACCTGGACTTAGGTCATTATGAACGGTTTTTAAAAACGCGTTTGACTAAGAAGAACAACTTTACTACTGGACAGGTCTATGAAAGTGTTTTACGCAAAGAGCGTAAAGGCGAATATTTAGGAGCTACAGTACAGGTCATCCCGCATATCACCAATGAAATGAAACGTCGTGTCTACGCTAGTGCGGAGGGTATGGATGTTGCCATTATTGAAGTAGGCGGGACAGTTGGAGATATTGAATCTCTACCTTTTCTGGAAACAATTCGTCAGATTGGTATTGAGTTAGGCCGTGACTGTGCGCTATTTATCCATCTTACTCTAGTGCCTTATATTAAAACGGCAGGTGAAATTAAAACTAAACCGACTCAGCACTCTGTCAAAGAATTGCGCACTATTGGTATCCAGCCTGATGTTTTGATGTGCCGCTCCGAACAACGAATTCCTACAGCTGAACGGCGTAAAATTGCCTTATTTACCAATGTACCTGAAAATGCGGTAATTTCCGCAATTGATGCTGATACTATTTACCGTATTCCTTTGTTACTTAATGAACAAGGCCTGGATGATATCGTTGTTAAGCAACTTCGGCTGGATGTCCCGGCTGCCGATTTATCCGAGTGGGAAGCCGTTGTTGAGGCCATAACGCATCCTCATGATACTGTCACAATTGCTATTGTGGGTAAATATGTAGGACATAGTGATGCATATAAATCTTTAAGTGAAGCCTTGACGCATGCGGGGATAACAACGCGTAATACCGTTAAGATCAAATATGTTGATTCTGAAATTATTGAGCATGAAGGTGTTGCCTCCTTAAAAGATGTTGATGCGATTCTTGTCCCTGGTGGTTTTGGAGAGCGCGGTGTTGAAGGTAAAATATCAACTGTGCGGTATGCCAGAGAAAACAAAATTCCTTATCTAGGGATTTGCCTGGGAATGCAATCAGCGGTTATCGAATTTGCCCGTAATGTTGCTGGTTTAGAAGGGGCGCACAGTACTGAATTTTTACCCAATAGTCCACATCCAGTGATTGGTTTAATTACTGAATGGCAAGACCATGAAGGGCAGACCGAGACGAGGGACGAAAATTCTGATTTAGGCGGTACTATGCGTTTAGGTGCACAGAAATGCCGGATTCAGCCAGACTCTCTAGTATTTGATATGTACCAGAAAGATGTGATTACCGAGCGTCATCGTCATCGCTACGAATTTAATAATAACTATATGGATGAACTGGAAAAAGCGGGTTTACGCTTTACTGGTAAATCTATGGATGGCCGTTTAGTGGAGGTGGTTGAGATACAGGACCATCCGTGGTTTATTGCATGTCAATTTCACCCAGAATTTACTTCAACACCTAGAAATGGGCACCCTTTATTTTCTGGCTTCGTTGTTGCAGCAGAAAAATACAAACAGGATAATAATAAATGAAATTATGTGACTTTGAAGTTGGTTTAGACCTGCCTTTTTTTCTAATTGCCGGGACTTGCGTCATTGAAAGTGAACAAATGGCATTGGATACCGCTGGCTTTCTTAAAGAGTTAAGTACTGAATTAAATATTCCATTTATTTATAAATCATCATTTGATAAAGCAAACCGTTCTTCGCATAAGAGCTATCGCGGCCCCGGTGTAGAAGAAGGTTTAAAAATACTGCAAAAAGTGCAGCAACAGATTGGTGTGCCAGTACTGACTGATGTACATGAAGATACCCCCTTGGCAGAAGTTGCCAGTGTCGTTGATGTATTGCAAACGCCTGCTTTCTTATGCCGACAAACTAATTTTATCCAGGCTGTTGCCGCGCAAGGTAAACCAGTTAATATTAAAAAAGGTCAGTTTTCTGCACCATGGGATATGGTGCATGTGGTAAATAAAGCAAAAGCGACAGGTAATCAGCAGATTATGGTTTGCGAGCGTGGCGCATCGTTTGGTTATAATAATTTAGTCTCAGATATGCGTTCTTTAGCAGAAATGCGTAATACAGATTGTCCTGTAGTCTATGATGCAACACACTCTGCACAGCTTCCAGGAGGGCAGGGAACATCTTCAGGCGGACAGCGCCAACATGTTCCTGTTTTGGCTAGAGCGGCAGTCGCAGCTGGTATTTCGGGGCTATTTATGGAAACTCATCCCGACCCTGATCAGGCATTGAGTGATGGTCCAAATTCATGGCCATTACACCGGATGAAAGAATTATTAGAAACCTTAGTCGCCATTGATCAGGCGGTTAAAGCTAAAGCATTGATAGAAAATACCTTATAGAACGCTAGCGTAGTTTTTGCTTGGTGCTTATGTATTCAATGCTCTAACTGCTGAAAATAATATAACTGTGTAGAGCCCTCTCTCTATAGTCAGGGTGTCAGTTAGTAAAGAATTGTTAATTTAAGAAAATATATAAATAAAGGAAAAATAATGGCTAGAATTGTCGACATTAAAGCAAGAGAAATCCTAGATTCACGTGGTAATCCAACGATTGAAGCTGATGTTGTTTTAGCATCAGGTTATATTGGCAGTGCGATGGTGCCTTCTGGTGCATCTACGGGAGAGCGTGAAGCTATAGAATTACGTGATGGTGATAAATCACGCTATCTAGGGAAAGGAGTTTTAACTGGAGTTGAATTTGTTAATACTGAAATTCGTGCTGTTGTTGTGGGGCTGGATGCAAGTGACCAGGCCGCAATTGACCAAGCCATGATGGATTTAGATGGAACCAAGAATAAAGGACGTATTGGTGCTAACGCAATCTTAGGTGTTTCTTTAGCGGCTGCACGTGCTTCTGCACTTGAGGCAGGCGTACCTTTATATCGTTACCTAAATACTAGCGGTGAATTCATTATGCCTGTACCAATGATGAATATCATCAATGGTGGTTCACATGCAGATAATAGTGTTGATTTACAGGAATTCATGATTTTACCTGTGGGTGCACCGACTTTCCGTGAAGGGATTCGTTATGGTGCTGAAGTATTTCATAATTTAGCAAAAGTATTAAAAGCAAAAGGTTTAGCAACTACGGTAGGTGATGAAGGTGGTTTTGCACCTAATTTATCTTCGAATGAAGAAGCAATTGAAGTTATTTTAGAAGCAATCGTAAATGCTGGTTATAAGCCTGGTGTCGATATATTCTTAGGTATGGATGCGGCTGCTTCTGAATTTTATAAAGATGGAAACTACGAACTGACTTCTGAAGGCAAAACCTTAAGCGCAGCACAGATGACTGATCTGTTTGCTGATTGGGTAGAAAAATATCCTATCATTTCTATCGAAGATGGTTTGTATGAAAATGACTGGGAAGGCTGGAAAGAGCATACTGATCGTTTAGGTGACAAGATTCAATTGGTTGGTGATGATTTATTTGTGACAGATACTGCCACTTTAAAAGAGGGTATAGCAAAAGGTGTTGCTAACTCTATTTTAATTAAAGTTAATCAAATCGGAACTTTAACTGAAACGTTAGAAGCGATCAATACAGCTCATGCAGCTGGTTATACTGCGGTTGTTTCGCATCGTTCTGGTGAAACTGAAGATACAACAATTGCTGATTTATGTGTAGCAATGGGAACAGGGCAGATTAAAACTGGCTCATTAAGCCGCTCTGATCGTGTTGCTAAATATAACCGTTTAATGAAAATTGAAGAAGAACTAGGTGCACAGGCAAAATATGCTGGTCGTAGTGCATTTAAAAAACTATCTTAAGTTCTTATTAAGATAATTTATGCAATAAAGGGTGACTAGGGTTTTGCCTTGCCCACCCTTTATCAAGCTGTTTTGTATGGCAGGTGACTTATTAAACTTCTCATAGCTTTTCTTGTTATCCTGATTTCTCTTTTACAATATCGTTTATGGTATGGCGATGGCAGCTTTAAACAAACACAGAAATATCAGCAACAACTTGATCTACTTCAACAACAGTTAACTGTTAAACAAAAGCGTAATAAAGCACTTGAAGCTGAAGTTCTGGATCTACGCAAAGGAAAAGAAGCCATTGAAGAAACTGCTCGTCACGATTTAGGATTAATCAAACAGGATGAAACTTTTTTTCAAGTTATTGAGTAGTATCAGCAATATAATTAAGTGGACATGACAGAAAAAATTAAATACTGGGGTATAGTACCCGCTGCTGGTGTTGGTAAACGTATGCAAGCAGATCGTCCTAAACAGTACTTGCCATTAAATAATAAAACAGTGATAGAGCAGACCTTAACGCGTTTATTAGACGTTGAGCAATTAAATGCTGTTGTCGTTGCAATTTCTAAAGAAGACCCTTACTGGCCAAACCTGGAAATTTCTAAAAATCCACGAGTTTTAACTGCAGCGGGTGGTAAAGAAAGAGCTGATTCTGTCTTATCAGCGTTAAACTCGATTGCCAGCAAAGCGGTAGATAATGACTGGGTGCTAGTGCATGATGCGGCACGTCCCTGCATTACTAAAAGTGACGTTGAATTATTGATTAATGAATTACAAGAGCATCCTGTAGGTGGGATTCTGGCGTTGGCTTCTCATGATACTCTAAAATCTGTTAATGATGACTTAGCCATTACCGATACGGTAGACAGAAGCAAAATCTGGCGTGCCTTAACCCCGCAGATGTTTCGCTATAGTGCCCTTAAAAATGCTTTGCAAGAAGCAGCAGACAAGAACTGGATCATGACTGATGATGCCAGTGCCATGGAATTACAAGGCAAACACCCTAAAATAATTGCAGGTCGTTCGGATAATTTAAAAATTACCCGCCCTGAAGATTTAGCTTTAGCACAATTTTATTTGGAGCAACAATGATACGAGTTGGACAAGGTTATGATGTACATCGCTTTATCGATCAGGGTGATGTGATATTAGGTGGTGTAAAAATTGATTATGAACAAGGCCTGGAAGCACATTCCGATGGTGATGTAGTCTTGCACGCTTTAAGCGATGCACTACTAGGTGCCGCAGCTTTAGGGGATATTGGTAAGCACTTCCCGGATACTGATCCTGAATTTAAAGGTGCTGATAGCCGAGTGTTACTGCGTCATGTCTACGGAATCGTACAAGAAAAAGGTTACAGCCTGGTTAATGCCGATATTACTATTATTGCCCAGGCGCCAAAGATGGCACCGCATATTGTCGCCATGTGTACCAATATTGCGCAAGATTTATCCGTCGATTTAGACTGTATTAATGTCAAGGCAACGACCACTGAAAAACTAGGCTTTGAAGGGCGAAAAGAAGGCATAGCCGTACAGGCTGTTGTGCTTATTAGCAATTAAATAATTTCTCTGTAGGGCGTGGCTTTAGCCCGCCAATTTTTATAGTAAAAACTGATTAGGGCTAACGCCACGCCCTACAGACTGCAAAAAGCTTATTTTGAACTCTACTAACTCTCTACCTGACTGGGCATACGCGTATGGCGGTGCTCAAAGTCAAGGTCTTATCCGCAAAACCTCCGATGATTTTATCGTCAATGAAATTCAATCTTTTGAATTATCAGGGACAGGTGAACATGCTTTTTTACTGATTGAAAAATGTTCTGAAAATACTGATTATGTCGCCAGGTTACTTGCTCGTTTCGCCGGCGTTAGACAGCGAGATGTCAGTTATGCCGGGCTAAAAGACAGACATGCACGTACCAGGCAATGGTTTAGTGTCTGGTTACCAGGCAAACCAGACCCAGACTGGGAAGCATTAAATTCGGAAACCATCAAAGTATTACAGGCGACACGGCACAGTAAAAAATTAAAACGTGGCTCACTGGCGGGTAATCAATTTATCATACGAGTCTGTGACTGGACTGGCGATACTCAGGTACTTGAACTACAGTTGCAAACCATCAAAAAACAAGGTGTACCTAATTATTTTGGTGCACAGCGATTTGGTCATGAGGGTGCAAATATAGCTAAGGCGCTCGCCTTGTTTTCTGGCGAGAAAGTCTCTCGAAATCTACGTAGTATTTACTTATCTGCCGCCCGTTCTTATATATTCAATCATATCCTCAGTAAAAGAGTCACAAATAAAATCTGGAATCAGGCTCTAGTCGGTGATGTTTTAATGTTTGATAATTCACATAGTTTTTTTAAGGCCGAAACTCTGGATGAATCGATATTACAGCGTGTGGAAAAATTGGATGCGCACCCTACTGCAGTCTTATGGGGAAAAGGTGACAGTCAGACTTGTGCAGAAGTTGCATTACTAGAGCAGCAGGTTGTTGATCAATTCGATGATATAGCAAAAGGGCTTTGTGCCTTTGGTGTAGAACAAGATCGTAGAACTCTACGCAGTCATATACAAGAATTACAATGGCAGTTTATTGATAACAGCACTCTGGAATTAAGCTTTACTTTAAATCCTGGCTGTTATGCAACTGCCTTATTAAGAGAAATTGTTCAAGTTAAATAGGGACTTTAAGCTAACAGCCGGTTTTTTAATACAAATTGAGATTAATTTTAATAATGGCAAATGT
>NZ_BDMN01000104.1 GCF_002189065.1 Bathymodiolus platifrons methanotrophic gill symbiont | reverse complement strand
GAACTAATTTAGCAACAAGCGCATTGATAAAGCTACTCAGCGACTTTCCTGTCATTATTGCGTTTTGAACAGCCCGAATAGTATATGAGCTTATACGTGCGATTCTTTCATTAAAAAATAATGGATTCACAAATCCTCCCCTTTTTTTAGCTGCTTGCTGCCTTTTCTCAAGATCTTCGGTGTACTTTTTATCAGAAGGGTGAATCAACTCTGGATCTTGTATTTTAGAAAGCTCTTCGACCGTGCGTAATAAGTTGTAGCTCATTGCTGTCAGCCGCATCTGGTTCTTGAGTGAGTTATTATCAGAACTGAAGTTTCCCAATAATTATTTATGGTAAAATTGAAACTATGCTACAACTATATGAAAAAAATAGTCTTTTCATTCGTTTCAAATGCTATTGCCTAAGGGGAATTAAGTAGGGGTTTGCTATAAACATGGCAAAACCACCTAAAATAAACCTCGATACACCAGCATTGTGTATTTCAGCTACTCAATAATTGGGAAACTTCAGTTTTATGTATAAGGTAACTTGTTTTCATATAATCCTGATTACTCTGCATTTATTATTACTGTGAAGAGTGGGAATAGGGTGTATATGCTGTTCCGCCTAAATTAATAGCCATTGTTATTCTAGCTTCCGGTATTGTTCGTCAAAGACATGATTTTCAGGTGTCATGCTGGAAAGGTATTGCTTGATTTCATCTTCGGTAAATCCGTAATCCTCAATAGCATATACATGACTACTTTTATAGGATTTAGCTGCGATACTATCATGGCGTAAGCTGCTTTTGTATGCCTCACTTAATGATAGTGAGAAATGCTGATAAATTGATTTAACGGTCCCTTCAGGGTCTGAAACCAGGTCTTCATAATGAATGTCAATGGCGTTCTCAGGGTCAAAATTGTAGCGATGGCTTATGATTCCCTGATAGTTAGTGCGTACCATTTCGATGACACTCATGCTTTCATATTTTCTTTGATAACATGCTGGAGAGTGAAAAGACCAGGGTTTGGAAAATACACTTAAAGAGGATGCGATGGATTTTAGGATATCGCTATGTATATAGATAGCACGCATATCAGGAAAGGCTTCCTGATAGATTCCAAGCCTTCCACCAGCAACAGCATTTTTTGCAAGAAATGTTTCTCCCTTTGATGCATAGACATGACGTTGTACTGATAAGCGAAAGTTTTTAACGACTTTTTTACGTGCTTTTTCAGGGAGATTATCAATTGAGAAAATTTCCGAAACTTCATGAAGGTACGGAAAAAACAGAATAAGACCGGGTGCTAGAAATGAGCTGACAAATAAAAATTCATCTTCTTCTGAATAGCGTAAACCAGCTTTATGCAAGCCATCCCAACCTTTAAAAAAATGTCCATCCAGTTTATCAACTAGCCAGCCGATTGGATCGCCGATACTTTTATCTATATGGGTGATTAATCCGACAAGTTTATAGATAGTAATTGAATTAAAAAGAGACTGCCACAAGGACAGGTAGGTAAAGCGCTCATCTTTTTCCAGCATCCTGTGTAGAAAGGTTGAGCCGCTACGCGGGTTGCTGAGAATAAATACGGGTTGTATAACCTTTTGCCGCCAAAAACCAGGGAAAAGAATATAATCAAGCGCCTGAAAAAAAGTAACAATCACCCGAAATATCAAAATTGACGGAATAATTATAAAGCCAACAAAAATTACAAATTTTGGTCGAAAATATTGTGGCGTAAACATGCGCGCCATTAATTTTAGAAAAATAGGCCAATAAAGAAAATACAAATGGAATCCTTGTTGTTAAGACGTGCTAATAATTCTTACCCAGGAAAAATAAGTTACCGTGAGTTTCAGAAAGGATGAGTAATTAATTTTTAAAGGATGATAGATATTACAATCTTGAATTATTATAGCACCCAGTAAATACAAGTACTACTTTATAAATCTATGCAAACATATTGAAAAGTAAGGAGGGTTAAAAATCTGAATTGCGTTGAACTAATATATGACGAAATTAGTTTTCAGGGGTTCATCTGCAGGCATAAATTAGTTGAAACGAAATAGCAAAAACCTTACAAAATATTGTCATGCTCTTTCTTAGCTGAGTTATTTAACCTTTGCACTTAGTTTCATTAGGTTCAACATCCTGTAGATTTTCTTTTCATAACCTTCGATTTATCTCGGCATCATCGGCTGAATTAATATGTAGGAACTAGACAAAATAAACACTGATAATTGGTGGGCTTGCAGATATTATTAACCCCGTGTTCCTTAGTCATTCGCTGCCAGCCATGGAGAGCGAACGCGAGGGCTGGTAGTCCCCAGAAGGCGTAGGGCCGTTGTTTTGTCGGAATCGTAGCGCTAGCGTAGGTGGAGACAAAATAAAAGGCATTCCGAAACGCCGTCCAGTCATTTGAGGGAGTGTTACGAAGCCAGCACCGAGTTTACGATGGTAGTGGCGAAGTGGCACGTACGCAGGACGTCTGGGGCGCCGAAGGCATTAGCGGTCGCGTTAAGTTTTTGCCGCTTGCTTGGGCTGGGATGCCCAAAACAAGCTTTCGCAAAAATAGCGACTCCCCGCTATCGCGATCCCGAAACAAAAAAACTTCACCGCTTTATAACGACCTTACCTGGCTCAATCAACCCTGGAACGATTGCCATGCTGTACTTCAAGCGCTGGACGATTGAGAAAGCATTCAATAACAGTAAAAGTAATTTGAAAGAAACAAAAGCATGGTCTTCTGATAATAACTC
>NZ_BDMN01000103.1 GCF_002189065.1 Bathymodiolus platifrons methanotrophic gill symbiont | reverse complement strand
ACGCCAGTGTTATTAGGAAATGCTAATATTTATTAAAAATAAGCACTAACTAATATTCTTATGCTTTAAAAACTAGGAAACTTCAGCTCCTAGTTATTCATGCTAGTTATTTCAGTTCATTTTCTTAACCGACAAGATTTATGCGAACAGCTTGCAGGAATGTTCAGAGTATCCGAGTTGTTTCTATTTTCGTTTAATAGAAAAATAAAATATACTAATGGGAAGATAATTTAATAATACTTTGCAGCGTTAAAAACTATGACTACAAAAACCTATTTTATATTATTACTATTAACGGTTATTACAAGTTGTACCACAGTGTACCAGACTGTCGAATCACCTGACTATAGCGCTTTATATGGGCCGTCCCAGCCTATGCAAAGAATTTTAACGGCAAAAGAGCTCGAAAAAAGCCTGGCGAATAATGCTATCTCTTATCACAATGATATTAAACCCATTCTAGAGTCCCGTTGTGTTGCTTGCCATGCTTGTTATGATGCACCTTGCCAACTAAAACTAGGATCTACGGCAGGTATTGACAGAGGGGCAACAAAACAACTGGTTTATGATGGTGGCCGATTAAGTGCCGTTAATCCAACACGTCTTTTTATTGACGCTGTTAACACGCAAGGCTGGAGGGATAAAGAATTTTACCCGGTATTGAATGAACGCAAGAACTCGACACAGGCGGCGTTGAATAATTCGCTGTTAGCTAAGTTAATTCAATTGAAGCGAGATAGCCCGCTACCTGAAACAGGAAAATTGCCAAATTCATTTGATATCAGCCTAGACCGTAAGCAGGAATGTCCAACCGTTAATGAATTTGATAAATATAAACAAAACCACCCTGACTGGGGCATGCCTTATGCAATGCCAGGCCTATCTCTAAAGCAGGAATATACTATTATGACTTGGCTACAGGAAGGGGCAAAATTTGACTCCCGGCCATCTTTATCTAGTGTAGCGTTACAGTCCATTGCACAGTGGGAACAATTTTTTAATCGCTCGTTGTTAAAACAGCAGCTTGTTTCACGTTATATCTATGAACACCTATTTATTGGACATATCCACTTTAAAGGGCATCCAAACGAAGAATTTTATCGCTTGGTACGTTCTACCACTCCGCCAGGTCAACCAGTCAATGAAATTGCCACATTACTTCCCTATGATGATCCGGGTGAGACAAAATTTTATTATCGGTTGCGTCCGGTTGAAGAAACTATCGTCGAAAAAACGCATTTTGTTTATGAATTAAGTCAGGACAAAATGCAACGTTATGATGAGCTGTTTTTTCAAGCGGACTATAGCGTGACTAAGCTGCCTTCATACCAAGCCGAAATTGCTGCAAATCCATTTTTGGCATTCGCTGATATTCCAAAAAATTCCCGGTATCAATTTTTACTAGATGATGCTCAATATTTTGTTTCAGGCTTTATCAAGGGGCCTGTCTGCAGAGGGCAAATGGCGTTGGGTGTAATACGGGATAGATTCTGGATTGCCTTCTTTAACCCCGGAGGAAAGAATAGCCTGCCAGAAATGGATAAAGACCTGCAAAAATTTGTAGCTGATCATTATTCTATCTTAAGCCTGCCAGGAACAGCTGGTAATGAGCTAGGTTTGTTTGGGTTTAAAAAATACAATGATCTTGCTGAGGAGTATCTCAAAATAAAAGATACGTTTGCTAACCAACTTATCGTTCAATATGGTGGATTTCAAATGGATGATATCTGGGATGGAAATGGTGTCAATCAAAATGCCTCATTAACTATTTTCAGGCATTTTGATAGTGCGACAGTGGTTAAAGGTCTGGTGGGAGATACCCCCTTAACAGGGTGGATTGTCGATTATCCTCTATTTGAAAGAATTTACTATTTACTCGTTGCAGGGTTTGATGTTTATAGTTCCATTAACCATCAGCTTGCATCGCGACAGTATATGGACTTTTTACGTATAGATGGGGAAAACAACTTTCTTAGGTTTATGCCCACAGATCAGCGCAATAAAATTCATGATAGCTGGTATAAGGGCATTACTGGAAGAATCGCCAGTTATATTAATACGCCATATTACAGTGCAGGTTACGAAACGGGTATAAATTATCAGACGACACATTATAAAAAGGAATTTTTTAATCAGCTCAGGAAAAGATTAGGTAAAGCAGCTGTCAATAAAGATATTATAAATGAGTGTGAGCAAGAAGCCTGCATTAGAAAAGAAGCATCCCCGTTGCAGCAAAGTGTGGATGTTTCCATGCGAGAATTGGCACAAATCAAAGGGCATGACCTGGGTGTGTTACCGGAAATGTCACTCGTGCGGATAAGAACTAAGCAGGGACAGGCCGATCAGGTTTATACCTTATTGTTGAATAAAACCCTTTTAAATGTTGCCTTTATGACAGGTGATAACCTTCGCAGAGAGCGAGCCCTTGATACGCTAACAGTCATTCCTGGTTTCTTGGGCAGCTATCCGAATTTTTTCTTTAATGTGCAACAGGAGCAATTACCTGAATTTATTGCAGCCATTAAAAATGCCAATAGTAGTGCAGATAAGGACGCGTTTTATAGCAAATATGGAGTACGCCGTACTAATCCTGAAATCTGGCAATATGTCGACTGGTTTAATGCTCAGCATAAAAAATACAGGGGTGTACGCGCGGGATTATTTGATCTGAATCGATATCATAATCTTTAATTGAATATTTTATGCAACTCCTAAGATGCCGGTTTACGTTTGCTAGTAATTTTGCCCACAGAAGTGTGGTTTAAACAACTGTAGGAGCGGTCTTTAGCCGCGAATCAATTAAAGGTCGTTTCTGAAAATATAACTCAAGACATTAGGATATTGACTAAACAGCTAATAAGTGAAGAGTAAAGCATATAATAAACAATGGGTTAAACCGTAGACTGGGTTAGATTATCTAGCGTAGCGCAGATAACGTCACCCGGCATTTTGTGATCCTCCTAAGATGCCGGGTGACGTTTGCTAGTAATGTTGCTCACAGAAGTGTGATTTAAATAACAGTAGGAGCGGTCTTTAGCCGCGAATCAATTAAAGGTCGCTTTTGAAAAAAGAACTCAAGACATTAGAGCATTAGCTATATAGCCAATGTAAACAGCTAAAAGAAAAGCGCCCATTAAACGACCCAGTGTTTTGTTTTTTGACAGACTGATATAGGCGACAAAGTAGTGCGGTCTAATGAGGATAACAGAGTTCAATGCGAGATCCAATGGAATGGGCTTGATGACAGCTGTTGCTCCTAGGGTAAAGAAAACATTAAAAATATTGGAGCCAAGGACATTACCTAGAACCATTCCAGCATCTTTTTTACGTGCCGCAGCAATGGAGGTAATCAACCCTGGAACGGATGTGCCAAGTCCTACGATAAGTAAACCGATGATTCGTTCTTGCATACCAAAGTTTATAGCAATACCGCTAGCAACATCCACGAAAAATTCACCACCGAACACTAACCCAAGAAGACCTACCAATACGAATATTGTAGCCTTGAGCATAGGGCGAGGTTCATGTTGACCTTCATAAATGGTAATTGCAACGCCAGAACTAACCGCTTTCACATGATGAGAACTTGCTGAGGCAGCTTCCCCATATACGTAACCACCCATCCTCTAGTGGGATAGTGGTTGGGTTATTTATTGCCAGCTCCCTAAGCTCTCGACATATATTTTCCTGTCACCGTATTAACTTTTATTACTTCGCCAGTTTCCAGATATTCAGGCACCTGAACTTCAATACCCGTAGGTAGCAAAGCAGCTTTTGTTCTAGCAGTTGCAGAAGAACCTTTAATGCCCGGGGCTGTGTCCATGATTTCCAGTTCGACTGTAGCAGGGAGCTCTATACCTAAAATATTACCATCCATAATCAAGGCAGTAATACCCTCTAAACCTTCGCTAATATAGCCTGTCTGGCCTTCCAGTTCATCTTCGTTTAATGTGTACTGGCTGTAATCTTCTGAATCCATAAACACATAACTTTCACCTTCATTGTAGGAATACTGGACCTTTACACGGATACAATCAGCTTCTTTAAGGAAATCATCACCTTTATATGATTCATCCAGTTTTTGTCCTGTCTTAAGGTTTGTGTAGCGAATCTTATAAAGTGTTGATGCGCCACGTGATGAAGGGCTTCTCGAGTCAACTTGTTTAACTGCATGTGGTGTATTATTAATCTCAATAAACATTCCACGTTTTAATTCACTGGCTTTGGGCATATTAATTCCTTATTCTGGTGATGAGCAAAGCATTGTTCGCCCAGCATCCAGTATTTTAAGTTTTAGTGTAGTACTAGCTTGTTTTTTCTTTAATAAAGGCAACAATCTGGTCTAATGAAATTTCCTGGTTTTCACTATCAGTGCGCCCGCGATATTCAACTGAATGACTATCCAGGCCACGATCTCCGATCACTATACGGTGGGGAATACCAATTAGTTCCATATCGGAAAACATGAAACCAGCGCGTACCTTACGATCATCAAAGAGCACATCAATTCCAGCAGCAGAGAGTTCTTGATAAAGTTTATTAGCTGCTTCACGTAAACGTTCTGATTTATGCATGTTCATAGGGCATAAGGCAACTTCAAACGGCGCTAAGTTATCTGGCCAGATGATACCGTTATCATCATGGCTTTGTTCAACAGCCGCTGCAACGACACGCGAGATACCGATGCCATGGCAACCCATGGTCATCGTTTCACTTTTACCGGCTTCATTAATAACACTAGCCTTCATGGCAGAACTATAAGTCGTCCCTAACTGGAAGATATGACCAACTTCTATTCCGCGTACAAGACTTAAAGTCCCTTTGCCATCGGGGCTGGGGTCACCCTCGACGACAGAGCGTAAATCCGCAATCTCAGTGGGGAGTGCTAAGTCTTTTTCCCAGTTAGTTCCTGTATAGTGCTTATCTTGTTGATTAGCACCACAGCAAAAATCAGTTAATACGCTTACACTACGGTCAGCAATTACGCGGATATTTAAACCGATAGGCCCGATTGAGCCGGGTTGACATTGGCAGGCATTAAAAACTTCTGCATCTGAGGCGAATTCAAGTGGAGCAAGAACGCCTTTGATTTTTTCTGCTTTAATTTCATTGAGTTCATGGTCGCCTCTTAACAACAGAGCAATCAATGAATCTTCTTCACCTTTAACTATCAATGTTTTCAGGCATTGCTGAGCAGGGATGTTTAAAAATTGCGACAGTTCTTCAATACTGTGCTGATTGGGTGTTTCAACTAATGTCAGGTCCTGTTTCGCTATTGCTGAGCTAACTGTAGGCATGAGTGCTTCAGCTGTTTCTACATTAGCCGCATAATTACTCTCAGTCGAAATTGCAATAGCATCTTCTCCTGAATCTGCAAGCACATGGAATTCGTGAGAAACTGCTCCTCCAATTGATCCAGAATCAGCAATAACTGCGCGGAAGTTTAAACCCAGGGCAGTAAAGATATTAGTATAAGCTTGATACATAACATCATACGTTTCTTGTAAAGATTCTTTACTAAGATGAAATGAATAAGCATCTTTCATAATAAATTCACGCGAGCGCATAATACCAAAGCGCGGGCGTATTTCATCACGAAATTTCGTTTGTATTTGAAAGTAGGTAACTGGGAGTTGTTTATAACTTTTTAATTCTTGGCGGGCTAAGTCAGTAATAATTTCTTCATGCGTAGGCCCTAGGCAAAAGTCTCTATCATGGCGGTCTTTTAAACGCGCCAGTTCAGGGCCATATTTCTCCCAGCGTCCTGTTTCCTGCCATAATTCCGCAGGCTGTAGTGCAGGCATTAGCAACTCTAAAGCACCTGCTTTTTCCATTTCCTGGCGTGTTATCTGTTCAACTTTACGTAGTACACGTAAGCCTAGAGGGAGCCAGGTATAAAGCCCTGAAGCTAGCTTACGAATAAGCCCCGCTCTGATCATTAATTTATGACTGGCAATTTCAGCATCGGCTGGAGTTTCTTTAACGGTACTAAGTGGAAATTGTGAGGTACGCATGTATCTTGAATGAGGGAAGTAAGTAAAAATGGTTATTTTACCTAGGCAGCAACTGTTTAGCTATGCCTTATACAACTAAAAACTGTTATATGGTTAATATGATCTAAAAAGCGTTGCTACGATGAGTTTAGGTCAGCCTAATATTTCTTATTCAAGGAACCAGATAAAATAAATCCCGAAACTTTGTGTAGCCCGTATGGAGCTTGCGGAATACGGGAAAGTGAGTACGCTATTTTTCCTGTATTTCGCAAGCTTCATACAGGCTACATTAGAACTTGGACTTGCGGATATTATTAAATCAGCATTCCTAAATGTTGAAAACACAAAAACAGAATTCTAAAAATAAATGAGTCAAAAAATAGGGCCATGCTTTAGCCCTTGATTATGCACAATAAAAGACTAGGGCACCTAGAAACACACGTCATCCATCCTTGCTAGTCTTTTTGTCCGTCATCAGCACAGTAGCAGTAGTTACGTAGCCAGCTATGCGCCAATTGCTACAGCATTGATGACAAACAAAAATTCTGCCCAATATTGGACGCATATTTATTCCTAGGTGCCTAAATTCATGCTCTGATTATTTGTGATAGGGATTAAATAATTTTCTGAATACCTACTGCTTTGCGTAATTCCAGTAAAAAAGGAGCACTAATCGCGCGTGCTTTTTCTGCCCCTTCCTGAAGTTGCTGTTCAATGTGCGCAGGTTCTTGTATTAAAGCTTCATAACGCTCTCTTGCCGGAATTATTTCAGTATTAATTTTTTCAAATAAAACTTTTTTCATCTCTCCCCAGGCAATTCCATCGGCATACTGCTGGCGAATATCAGCCACTTCATGTTCACTGGCAAATGCCTGATAGGTGCTAAACAGAGTGCAATCAGTCGGGTCTTTGGCTTCACCGGGTTCTAATGAATTAGTTTTAATTTTATTAATCAGCTTTTTTAATTTCTTTTCCGGGGTAAATAAAGGAATAGTATTGTTATAACTCTTACTCATTTTACGCCCATCAAGGCCTGATAATATAGAAGCGTTATCATCAATTATGGCTTCGGGTAGAGTAAAGTGTTCACCATAAATATGGTTAAAGCGTGAAGCAATATCCCGCGCCATTTCTATATGTTGAATCTGATCTTTACCAACGGGGACCTTATTAGCATTAAAAATAAGTATATCGGCAGCCATCAGGATAGGGTAGCTGAATAAGCCCATAGTTATACCTTTATCAGGGTCAGTATTCGTGGCTGCTTCATTTTCAGCCACCACTGCTTTATAAGCATGAGAACGGTTCATTAAACCTTTAGCAGTAACACAGGTTAGCATCCAGGTTAATTCCATAATTTCAGGCACATCAGATTGGCGGTAAAAGGTCGCATTTTTGGTATCCAGCCCCAAAGCCAGCCAGGTAGCAGCAATTTCTAAGCTGGATTGACGGACTTTTTCAGGCTCGGAACATTTAATTAAGGCATGGTAATCAGCTAGAAAATAAAAAGGGCTGGCATTTTCATCCTTACTTGCTTGAATGGCTGGGCGAATTGCACCGACATAATTACCTAAATGAGGGGTACCTGTTGTGGTGATGCCTGTGAGTATTGTCGATTTATTCATTCTGATTTATTCTCGTTTTAAGTATTTACTATGAATTAGTAACCAATTTGTCATTATATAGCTATTTTACGATATTCTGGCTGCTAAGAAAGCAGCTAATCTATATAATGGCGGATAAATTCCTCATTGCTTTAAAATTAAGTAAAAAAAACTGAATACTGCCGCTATAAATCTACGTAGCACCGGAGTTAATTATGATAAATCAGACAGAATCCAGACAAGTTCAACGAGACCGGCTTTCTTGTGAAATAAGCTACAAATTTGTTGATTCAGAAAAGTCATATATAGGTGAATGTGTAAATATTAGTGGCGCTGGTATTTCATTCATGGGAGGACATAGGTTCGAGAGTGGTATCGCATTAGAATTAAGCATTTCAACCAGACTGCCATTATTAACCCCTCTAAAAGCTTATGTGGAAGTTATTCGTAGTAAAAAGATTGCAGCAGAAAGCTATGAAATTGCAACTGAAATAAAAGGCATTAGGGAGTATTAATTAAGAATGGCTAAAGTCTCCCCTCTTAATAAGTCATTCTGTTTACAGAATGTTTGTGAAAGCAATTATCATAAACTATTCAGTCTGATACCTAACCTCAGGGATATCGATGAATCCGCTCAGGGATTTTCTGATGGTAAACCAATGTTACATATGCAAATTCTAGAACAATCGCCTTATACAAAAACGATACAGTTAAGTCATTTATTTGCAAATGAAGCAGGTGTTTTATTAGAGCCAGCGGTAAAAATTCGAATGTACTTTGATGTCTGCATTGCGGAAGTTTTACGTGACTACAAGCGGGTTGAAGTTGCGACAGCAATCGAGGATATTGGCCTTAGTAAAGAGATTATGGATTATAAATGGCGACTTAATTATTTTCTGGACAAGTGGTTAGATCATTGCCTAAAAACTGATTATATTTTTGTTAGTGATGAAATAGCAGCTTAGAGATGCGGGTTAAATAATACCCGCAAACCTAATTCTAATGTAGTCCGTATTCCTCAAGCTCCATATGGGCTACACAAAGTTTCGGGTTTTGTTTTTTAACTTAGGAACGCATATCGAATTTTGCGTGTCTCCCCCTTATTGCAATTCTCAGTAATCCTAAAGAATTGTAAATTCTGTGTAGTCTGCAGCATCTTTTAACGGCTCAACTATCACTGCAGCAGTTACTTTTGCCGGTATTGGACCTTTATGACACCACTGGATGAACTGCTGCATCGCCTGTTGTTCACCTAAGGCAATTATCTCGACATCACCTGCTGATGTGTTTCTTACTGTTCCTTTTATAGCAAAGTGTTTCGCTTTTTTTAATGTAGATGCTCTAAAAAATACTCCTTGTACCCGTCCTTTGACGACTATCTTATTGCACTCTATGGGCATTTAATTTCCCAGCAATAATGAATTCTTGGTGTTCTGGAAAAATCATCAGGGATAGTTTGAGCCGTGATATCTGTTATTGTTAGATGCCCTAGTTGCTCGGTAACAAGCTTAAAGCGCCGAAAATTGGTAGAAAAATAGAGTATGCCACCAGCACTTAATAATTTTACTGCGTGATTAATTAATTCAATATGGTCATCCTGAATACTTAAATTGTCATCCATACGTTTGGAATTTGAAAAAGTCGGCGGGTCCAGAAAGATTAGATCATAAGACTTTTCAGGATCTGACTTATCCGCTTCCACTTTTAACCACTCGACACAATCAGCGCGAATAAAGCGGTTATTACTCAGGTTTTTATTTAATGCCATATTGCGCTGTGCCCAGTCTAAATAGGTTTTAGACATATCAACGGTAGTGGTTGAACTTGCCCCACCAATTGCGGCATGTACAGATGCGGTACCTGTGTAAGCAAAAAGATTTAAGAAATGTTTGTTTTTTGCCTGTTGCTGAATTTTTAAACGAATAGGGCGGTGATCCAGAAAAAGTCCAGTATCTAAATAGTCTTCGAAGTTAACAAGAAAAAAAGCGCCATGCTCTTCAACCGTTTCAAAAGTACCTAGATTTGCCAGTTTTTCATACTGCTCCATGCCTTTTTGTTTGCTACGGGTTTTTAAATAAATTTGTTCTTTAGGCAATGCGTAAATTCTAGCGATCTCATTAACTGCAGTACTTAAGCGTAACATGGCTTTTTCCTGGGAAATGGTTTTAGGTGCCTGGTACTCCTGCACATTAAGCCATGTTTTTTCACCTTGATAAACATCAATAGCGACTGCATATTCTGGTAAGTCGGCATCATAAACCCGATAACAGTGTATATCCTGGCGCTTAACCCACTTACTTATTTTTTTAATATTCTTTTTTAATCGATTGGCGAACATTTCTGCATTGGGATCAGCAACAGTATCTTCGGCCTTAATTTGTTCAATACGTTCTTGTTGCGATTTTGCTTTAGGAGTGAAAAAGTTTTTTTCTTCGATAGAAAAACGCAATAGTTTGCACTCTAAAGGACCATTAAATAAGGTGATCGGTTTTTGCGAACGTATCCCTAAGCGAAATCCAAGTTCAGGGTCGCTAATGATCATGGCCGCTTGCCAATGATTGAATTGTTTTTTTAATACTTGGCCAAATGTGCGATAAAGTTGAGCTGTTTCTTCGCTATTACCAAGCCGCTCACCATAAGGAGGGTTACAAACAAGTAATCCTTGCTGCCAGCTTTCGGCAACTGTTGCCTCGCTGATATCACGGCGTTCTACGTGAATTTTGCTTTGTAATCCGGCATTTTCAATATGTAATAAAGCGGCATTGATTGCTCTACGACTCTGATCAAATCCGACGATGGTAGGAATCTTTTCCAGACCTATTTGTTTGCGTTGAGTTGCTTCATCTACTAAAGACTGCCAAATCTGGGAGTCATGTTTTTTCCAGTGCAAAAAACCAAATTGTTTATGTTGTAGGCCTGGAGCATAATCCCCAGCAATCATTGCTGCTTCAACTAATAAAGTTCCGGAACCACACATTGGATCAATTAAACTACCACCTTGCTGAGCAATATCTAGCCATTGACTGCGGTATAGAATGGCAGCGGCCAGGTTTTCTTTAATGGGCGCAGTGATACTAATATCGCGATATCCACGACGGTGTAAGCTTTCGCCTGACAGGTCTAAACTGAGAGTTGCCTGTTCATTTTGTAAATAGACATTAATACGGATATTGGGTTGCGTGATATTGATGTCAGGACGTTTATTAAATTTCTTACGCATCTGATCGACGACAGCATCTTTTACTTTAATAGCACCAAAGTGGGTGTTATTAATTGCTTTGGAACCTTTGGTATTGAATGAAACGGCAAAACTATCATCAGGCCCCATATGCTCGAACCAGTTGATCTTGTAGATACCATCATATAAATCTTCCTGACTAGTCACCGTAAACGTAGCTAGTGATAATAAGACCCGGTTGGCAATTCTAGACCATAAACAGACACGATAAACTGTTTCTAATGGACCTTCAAAATAAGCGCCCGCTAGTGCCGCTTTTACATTTTTAGCACCTAGTTGTTTTAGTTCGGTTACCAGGATGTCTTCCATGGCTTTAGGTGTGGTGGCAAAAAATTTCAAATCGGTCATGGCTTTTTAGTTCGTGGAAATCAGTATACTGAAATGTGTATTTGCTGATTGATAACATCCCTATAAAGGATGTTATCAATGATAAAGTGGAGTGTATTAGCTGTTAAGGAACGATAATTCAATAACACCCGAGTCTAGCAGGTCTTTTGACTCCACAGTCGCACTAGAAAAACAGTTGCGTAGCTTGCTATGCGCCTGCTTTCCAATCACGACTGTGAAGCCAAAATCCTGTGCTATACTTTCGGGTGTTATTAAATCCTCGCTCCTAACTTATTGAATACTTAATAATTCGACATCAAATATAAGTGTTGCATTCGGACCAATAGCTGCACCGGCACCTTTTGCCCCATAGCCTAAATCAGGTTGAATAAAAAAACGATATTTAGCACCAATAGGCATTAGTTGCACACCTTCAGTCCATCCTGCAATCACTCTATTTAATGGGAAAGTGGCCGGTGTATTACGTTCATAAGAACTATCAAATACTTTTCCATCCAGTGTTGTGCCATGATAATGAACTGTGACATTTGAGCTGGCAGTCGGCTTTTCTCCTTCACCTGCTGTTAATACAATATATTGCAGGCCACTTTCGGTAGTTATAACACCTTCTTTGCCGGCATTTTCGGTTAGAAATGCTTCGCCTGCCTGTTTGTTATTGCCTGCAAGTTCTGGGTCTGGTCTGGTAAACATAAAATAACCTATTAATAATAAAATGAATATAACGAGAATAACGAGTTGGGTTTTACCCATGGGTAACTCCTTAAGATTGTAAGCTATGTATTTTACCAAAAAAACCAGCTAGAGCTTTCTAATTCTTCTCTACAAGAGTTTAGCTGTTGATTGTATTGCCTGGCTTGTCGCTCTACTTTTTTGGAAACTTTAAGTAACCAGGGCTTTTTTAAGTAGGATTTTCGCTTATAACCTGTATGCCCCTCATGGTATGCCAGGTACTGTTTGGCAGTGTCCCATTTTGAAATACCTAATCTTTTATAACTAACAGTGCAATACCAACCGACAAAATCACTGGCATCTTCAAAATCATCACGGTCGGCTACCCAACGGCCAGCCTCTTCAAGGTACCAGTCCCATGTCCCATCTTGAGCTTGTGGGTAGCCATAGGCCGAACTATTTCTGAACCAGGGGATAATTCCAAGAAGCCAGGGTCTAGGTGGCTGAGCGTCAGCAACAAATCGTGATTCCTGATGGATAATCGCCATTTGCACATGAACAGGAACACCCCATTTTTCATAGGTATCCTGAGTATAATCAAACCAGTCGTCTTTTTCCCGGAAGATCTCACAGATATTATGAGTATTTTTAGGTTGCGACGCAGTACAAGCCGTTAACAATAGTAAAAATAGTAGAGGCGTAAGTTTATAAAAACAGTGTTTTAGCATTTTAAACAGTGGCATGGACTGGGTAATGGTTTGTCTGCAAGGAAATTATAAGAATCTCTCAAAGAAGATTGTTTTTTGTTTAAAATAAACTATCTTATAATAGAGTACGAGAACAAGCTCGAAAGACAATAAATCCTAGAATAATACATTTCTTTGATGCAACTAATAAAAAATTAATAATAATGCCTAATTCCAGACAATACTATCGAAAAAATCTCTCGCTTAGTGGCTTGTTGTTTATTGGTGGCATAGAACATGAAATGAAGGTGAAAAATCTTTCAATTTCCGGGGTTTTGGTTTCTATTGATCCTTCTGATGATATAGTCGATGAGCGTGACGTTTTTTTGTTACTTAGGCAGTCAAGTTTAGTTGATATTTATATAGAAAAATTAAATTTAGCGGGTGAAGCCGAAATTGTTAGAGTGGATATGGAGGACCAGGGCATATTAATTGGTATGGAATTTAAACAGATTTCTTATGATGCAGAAAAT
This sequence comes from Bathymodiolus platifrons methanotrophic gill symbiont, assembly GCF_002189065.1. GTDB lineage: Bacteria > Pseudomonadota > Gammaproteobacteria > Methylococcales > Methylomonadaceae > Methyloprofundus. The sequence goes on along the minus strand of NZ_BDMN01000103.1, from coordinate 18,106 downwards.
TTGTTGTATAAAAGGAAGGCTTACCGAAAAAGTATGGCAGCACCCGGACAAATCCTTATCGCAGATAAATTTTACGATTTTATGACTCGGAATGTGTCAGTTGACGGCATAATGATTCGTATACCTGAACATGTTGCTGTGCAATTGAATATGGTCATTGAATATAAATTTGATAAGTTACATTTATATGGTGAAAGCAAAATTGTCTGGTTTGAACATGATAATGATGGCGGCACACTAATAGGAGATGGAATATCTGCATATGGAAAAACTAACGATTAAAGGTGTACCGCGTTTTTATCATCAATAATTATTGAATTCTCGTTCCTTAATACTAATAAGCGTTTTTATTGCGTGTCTGCCAGTACTCTGCGGCTAATTTTTGAGCACTTTCCTGTGACTCTGCCTTAGCTAGTAACTTTAAAGCAACAGCAGTTGTACCTATAATGCTAGCTTCAGCAAATTCATCATTGATTTCACCACGCCACAACTGAATAAGTTGCTTAGGTTCGAGTTTATCCGGCTTAATATGTCGTCTGGGAAATAAAGCAGGCCACGTTTCTTCAGATAATGTACCGTTATGTACGCTTTGCGCTAAACACTCCATATCCGGATTTCGTTCTGTTTCACCACCTTCACCTTTTATAACGGTCATATGCGCCTGCTGTAAAAGTAAAGCGGCTTCCTGATGCACTGGGCGGTAGCCTGGGTGAAAAATACCCTGAATACTATACGGTGCATTAAAAGGGTTAATTAAACGCACCAGAGTATGAACAGGTGAACGTAGCCCCATCAGACTACGTAAATGGATCATTCTATTTAGAGCAGGGCATAGTTGTTCTAAGGAAATATAAGCAAAGTTTCGTGCCTGCAACTGTTGTTCGGCTTGAGTAAATGAAGCAGCATTAGGCAAAGAAAATAGCGCTAGCATATCCTGGGCAAAGACTCGGTTTTCTGAGTGAGATGCCGAGCCATGCATTAATACCTTAATACCATTTTCTGCCAGCAACAGGCTGCTCAGTATGTACCACGGCAAATGCCTGCGCTTTCCTGCATATGCTGACCAGTCTAAATCAGCTATGTCAGTGCTAATTCTGGGTAATGTTTCACGCACTGCTAGTACAAATCCGGCGAGCTCTTCCGGGGTTTCTTCTTTTACCCGCATCAGCATCAGGAATGCACCCAACTGGATCTCTTCAACTTCGCCGGCCAGGATCATGCGCATCGCATGATAAGCTTCATCTTGAGTCAATGGGCGAGAGCCTTTTTTTCCTTTACCCAAAATTCTAATAAATTCAGCGAAAGGGTGTTCAGTAGTGTTGCTCATCAGAGTTATTCTCTTACCGGACGTTTATCCAGTTTTCTTTGTAAAGTACGGCGGTGCATATTTAGTGCTCTTGCTGCTGCTGAAATATTACCATCATGTTCCATCAGTATTTTCTGTAGGTGCTCCCACTCCAGGCGTTTAATAGATAGAGGGTTTGCATTAATTGCCACTGAACTATCCCCGGAATTTTTGTGCAGGGCATTCATAATCTCATCGGCATTGGCAGGTTTGGTAAGATAATGTCTAGCACCTAGCTTGATGGCTTCTACTGCAGTAGCAATGCTTGCAAAGCCAGTGAGCATGACAACTTGTGTATTATCATCAAGAGATATTAATTTTTGCACTAATTCCAGACCAGATTCATGCCCGATACGTAAATCAATAACAGCAAACTCAGGTTCGATTTCTTCAGCCAGGGTAAGCCCGCTTTTTACATCATGGGCAACCGAGACTGAAAACCCCCTTTTTTCTAATGCCGATTTAAGCACCAAACAATAAGTCAGGTCATCATCTACCAATAATAATTGTTCTTTATTTTGTTCCGACATAAAGTTTGTATATTAAGAGGGCGTTACCAGGGGTAATGAAATTGAAATGCATGCGCCACCTGTAGACGAATTATTAATATCAATTTTACCGCCTAAACGGGAGATTGTGGAATAAGTAAGGAATAAACCTACACCCAGCCCATGATTACTCTCATCAATAGGCATTTTTCCAATTTTATTCATCAATGCATCAGAGAACCCCGGGCCATAATCACGTATTTTTATAGCAATGCAGTGCTCGGTTTCACAGGGATCGATCATTAAGTCTATACCTTTTTCAATAGGCGTGACATCCGCAGCATTATTCAAGATATTAATCAGTGAATGAGTCAATGTGAGTTCAGCAAGGATACCATCATTTAATGGTGCATTGGGATCAATATGTAAATTTAATTTTACCTCGGGTTGTTGACTACGCCATTGATTAATTACATCATCCAGGTAATCGCTTAATATTGTAATATGCCCGGATTCCGCTCTTAATTCACCCGCTGAAGCTGACATAACTGATAATGCCTGTTTACAGCGGTTTATTTGATCCTGCATGATGTGTATCTTGTCATGCAATTCTGTATGTACTTCGGGGCTATAATCATCTTTCAGTTCGTGCATAATGATTGCCATGGTACCTAAGGGTGTCCCCATATCATGCGCAGCACTGGCAGCTAGTGTTCCTAAAGAGATAATGCGATCATCTTGTAACGATCTTTCGCGAGCCTCGGCTAATGTGCGTTCGCCTGCTTTAATTGTATTGGAAAGTTCAACGGCAAAGAAGGCAACTAAGCCAGCACTACAGACAAAGCCAAACCACATACCAAAGATATGGAAATTAAAGAATTCCTCTTCTTGCATAGTGTGCATTGCCGGAGATATGGCGGACATATGCATTAAATGAGGTTCAACCGTGGTTAATGTCGCATGAAAGGGGATTAAAAAGGTGTATAAAGTGGTTGTTAATATGACCGTATACCAGGTATAGGCATGCGGTAGGATAATGGCGGTAAGAATAACAGGGAGTAAAAAAATCCAGGTAAAGGGATTAGTTGCTCCCCCTGTTAAATATAAGAGAGCGGCAATAGCAAAAACATCTAATGCTAATTGTGAAAAAATCTCCATTTCCGTGACTGGCATATCCGTTTGCAGTCGCATCCAGGTGTACAAATTGACTGAGCCTATCGCAAGAATAGTCAGCCAGAGTGCATCTTGATGTAAAGGGATATGTAATATATCAATAGAAATTAATAAGAGTAGTGATTCACCACCTATCATCAGATTGCGTAGAATAAACAGCCATTGCAGATTTTCTTTTGCTGAAATTTCTGTTTTGGGAATAAAATTAACTAGCATTTTATTACCATAAGATAGCAGTACAGATCATCGCTGCACCAGCTAACAGAGTATAGATTGTGCTTCTTTGATTATCTTGCATTTGTTGGCGCATTTTTTCTAATTGTTGCGACTGTTGCGCAGCTCGTTCGCTAGTATGAGCTGCATCATCTAAAACCTGATAAAGCAAGGAAGGTATTTCAGGGAATTTTTCCGCTAATTCCGGGAACTTCTGCATCGCTTGTTTGATTTTCGTTTTAGGGCTTAAACGCTCCTTAAACCAGGCTTCTAAAAAAGGCTTGGCGGTTTGCCATAAATCCAGGTCAGGATATAACTGACGACCTAAACCTTCGATATTCAATAAAGTCTTTTGCAATAACACTAATTGCGGTTGAACTTCCATATCAAAGCGACGAGCAGTCTGGAATAAACGCAGCAATAAAAGACCGAAAGAAATATCTTTTAATGGCTTATCAAAGATAGGCTCACAGACACTACGAATGGCAGATTCAAATTCTTCGACTCGCGTATGGGCAGGAACCCAGCCTGAAGCGATATGCATTTCAGCAACACGACGATAATCCTGATTAAAAAAAGCCAGAAAGTTTTCTGCTAAATAACGTTGATCGGAAACGGATAAGGTACCAACAATACCAAAATCAACGGCGATATATTTGCCTGGCAATTCTACAAAGATATTGCCAGGATGCATGTCGGCATGAAAGAAATTATCTCTGAATACCTGAGTAAAAAACACTTCAACACCACGTTCGGCTAGAAGTTTAAAATCTGCATTATTTTCGCGTAATTCATCGATATTGCCCACGGGAATACCATAAATACGCTCCATGACTAAAACATTTTTGCGCGTAAATTCCCAATAAATTTCAGGAATATAGATAGCTTCTGAGTTTTCAAAATTACGCCGTAATTTTGCGGCATTACCAGCCTCTCTGATTAAATCTAATTCATCAAGTAAAGTTTTTTCAAATTCAGCAACAATTTCCTTGGCATGTAGGCGTTTAGCATCATCCCAGAATTTTTCGGCAAAATAAGCGAGCTCATACAATAAACCGATATCAGAATGTATCCATTTTTCAACATCAGGCCGCAGTACTTTTACTACAACTTCTTCACCTGTATGTAATACAGCTGTGTGTACCTGAGCAACCGAAGCTGAAGCGAGAGGACTGGGAGAGAACTCTGCGAAGGCTTTATCGATAGACATGCCTAACTGTTTTTCAATAACTTCTCGGGCTAGTTCATTTGAAAAAGGCGGAACTTTATCTTGCAGTTTGACTAGTTCGTCAGCAATATCATCAGGCAAAATATCTTTTCGGGTAGAAAGTGCCTGACCAAACTTAACGTAAATCGGGCCCAGGTCTTCCAACGTACGTCGAATACGTACACCACGTGCTGCAAAGTCCTTCTTGCGCCAGAAATTAGGTGAAAAAATGGCCAGAAAACGTAGCTGCCTGAATAAATGTGTTTTTAAAATCAGGTCATCAAGCCCATGGGTAATCAATACCCAGTTAATGTGTATCAGTCTTAATATCAGTTTGGGGTGTTTCACGTTGTATTCCTAAGTCAGCTGTTCTTTTAATTTAGAATCTAAACGGTTAAATCGTGCATTAAGTCGGTCAAAATCCTCGGTTAGAAGATCGACTTGTTGCGTCAGGATATTTACTTCAGGTGCGGGGGGCAGATCTTGAGTTTCATCTTGTAAAAATTCTTTGATATTAAGCTGTAGACTATTTAAGTTATCCTGATTCCAGTGATTGGCAGAACGGAAAAAGTTTCCAACTTTATGGGCGATAATATCCCCCGTGTAATGTGATAGTTGTTCTTCTAAATCAATATCCAGTTGCTCAAATAATTTCTGAAACTGGTGCCCTAAATTTAAGTCTCCCTCTATCAAAACCTCACCTGAGAAAAAAGAACGTGCCGGTGTCGAGCTCAAGCTCATTAAGCCAAAGGCAGGAAGGGAACCAGTCAGAGTGGTATCTATAGTTCCCTCATAATGGTCAATAACCTGGATATTCTGAGTTGCAGGACAAAGATACAAGGTTTCATTAAAAGGCTTAATGATGACGGCAATAACTTTACCTGAGAGTGGTTTTAGAAAAACAGCAATATCTTCATCCAGGCTAAGGTATTTATTGAGAGCAGTTTCAAATGCGCTTAAAAGCAGAGGTTTGATCGTCATATTATTGAGGGCAGGGGATGAGTTAGATAAATCAGAAAGCTAACACTTTATTGAGGACATCATAAGGCCGCCCATAAAATGGGCGAGCCGTCCGTATGTTCCATTAAAACTTATAGCCTCTATGTACTGCAACAATACCCTGTGACATATTAAAATATTCACAACGCTCAAGACCTGCTTCTTGCATCATTTCCTTTAATTTGTCTTGCTTAGGGTGCATGCGAATTGATTCCGCTAAATAACGGTAACTTTCTTCATCTTTAGCAATCAGTTTACCAATTTTTGGTAATAGCTTGAATGAATAAAAATCATAGACCTTTTCGGTGATCTTATCAGTTGGATGTGAGAATTCTAAAACAATCACTCGGCCACCTGGTTTTAACACGCGATACATTGAGCGTAGTGCAGCATCTTTGTCGGTCACATTACGTAAACCAAAGGCGATACATACACAATCAAAGCTATTATCTTCAAAAGGCAGGCATTCAGCATTAACCTGAGCATAGGTGACATCGGTCAGCCCGCGATCAATTAAGCGATCACGCCCAGTACGCAGCATTTCAGAATTAATATCAGCTAAAACGATTTTTCCATTTTTACCAACACGTTTTGAGAAAAGTGTTGTTAAATCCCCCGTACCACCGGCTAAATCAAGAACTTGTTCGCCTTCGCGTACATTACTTAATTGTACCGCGACACGTTTCCAGATACGGTGTATTCCGAGTGACATTAAATCATTCATAACGTCGTATTGACTGGCAACAGAGTCAAAAACCCCGCGCACTAAATTAACTTTATCTTTTTCGTCGACTTGCTTAAAGCCAAAGTGGGTAGTGTTATCAGTTGTCATAAGTTTATCTTAAAATATAAAGGGCAGGTTGTTTCCTGCCTGAGATCACTGAAAAATAGAGAGGTAGGATTTAGCGTACAAAGTAAAACGATTTGTGCAGGCTAAAGTATATTTCCCTAATTACATATAATAAATACTGATAGGCAATCAGTTTAATTCTTTGCAGTTTCTATGCGTGTATATCCAGCATTTTTTAATTCATTCAGATAGCCAGACCAGATTAGATCGTATTCATTACCAAGCTTATAAAGTAGCTCCCAGGTATAGATACCACTATTATGGCCATCACTAAAGTCTGGTGCAATACCATAATTACCAATAGGTCTTATTGATTCAATGGCGACCAGCTCTTTTCCTGTTTGTAAAACTTCTTGTCCGGGAGCATGCCCTAAAGCTTCAGCCGATGGCGTAAAAACACGTAGATATTCACAAGGGAGGTGAAATGCCTGACCATTGTCAAAACTCACTTCAAGAATACGTGAAATTTTATGTAATTTAATTTCGGTAGGACGAGTATCAATCTCTTCTGCTGAAATGCGCATATTATAATATATAGCGGCTTAAATCTTCATCCTGAACAAATTCAGAAAGATACTGGTTAACATAGTCCGCGTCGATAACAATATTTTTATCGACTAAATCCGGAGCATCAAAAGACACTGACTCCAGTAAACGTTCTAAAATAGTGTGTAAACGCCGGGCACCAATATTTTCAGTTTTCTCGTTCACTTCCCAGCCTAATTCAGCAATACGTTGAATACCGTCCTCTGTAAAGCTAAGTTGCACGCCTTCAGTTGCAAGTAATGCCTGGTATTGCTCAGTTAAAGAAGCATCAGGTTCGGTAAGAATACGAATAAAGTCTGCACTTGTCAGGGCATCTAGTTCCACTCGAATAGGAAAGCGTCCCTGTAGCTCAGGAATTAAATCGGAGGGTTTAGTTAAGTGAAAAGCACCAGATGCAATAAATAAAATATGATCAGTTTTGATCATGCCATATTTAGTGCTAACCGTGCTTCCTTCAACTAAAGGGAGTAAATCTCTTTGTACGCCTTCACGGGAAACATCGCCGCCTTGTTCGGAACGTTTACAAACCTTATCGATTTCATCCAGAAAAACAATGCCTTGTTGCTCAACCGCGTCGACTGCTGATAACTTAATCTCATCTTCATTGACTAATTTAGCAGCATGCTCCTCAGTTAACAATTTAAGAGCGTCCTTAACAGGTAATTTACGGTCATTGGTTTTTTGACTACCCAGGTTCTGGAACATGCCCTGTAATTGATTCGTCATCTCTTCCATGCCAGGAGGAGCCATGATTTCAACACCGATACGCGAGGCCTGTACTTCAATTTCAATTTCTTTGTTATCAAAATCACCTTCACGTAATTTTTTACGCATTTTTTGGCGCGTACTTGCTTCAGTATCGGATAACATACCCCCATCGGCACGTGGTAATAAAATATCCAGAACTTCTTCTTCAGCTGCATCCATTGCACGATTCTGTACCGATTCCATCTCAGTTTCGCGGGTCATTTTATAGGCCGTTTCAGCTAAATCTCGTATGATTGATTCGACATCACGCCCAACATAACCTACTTCAGTAAATTTAGTGGCTTCAATTTTAATAAAAGGTGCATTGGCAAGACGTGCAAGTCGGCGTGCTATCTCAGTCTTTCCTACCCCGGTAGGGCCAATCATTAGAATGTTCTTAGGGGTGATTTCTTCGCGCATAAGGCCATCAACCTGAGCACGACGCCAGCGGTTACGCAATGCGATAGCGACGGAACGTTTTGCACTTGCCTGACCGATAATATGTTTATCTAATTCGTGTGCAATTTCTTTAGGGGTCATCTGTGTCATTTTTATTTCTTAGTCCTTCGGTTCGGCGTCAAGCTCTTCAATACGTAAATTGTGGTTGGTATAAATACAAATATCAGCCGCAATATGGAGTGATTTTTCGACAATTTCCCGAGCACTTAAATCTGAATTTTCCAGTAATGCAAGAGCAGCTGATTGAGCAAAAGGACCACCTGAGCCAATAGCAATTAGATCATGTTCTGGCTCGATCACATCACCGTTACCTGAAATAATTAATGAGGTTTTACTGTCGGCAATAGAAAGTAAAGCTTCCAGTTTGCGTAAAGCACGTTCAGTACGCCAATCTTTAGCCATTTCAACGGCTGCACGAGTAAGATTACCGTGATGTTTTTCCAGTTTGCCTTCAAAATGCTCAAACAATGTAAAAGCATCGGCAGTTGCACCGGCAAATCCAGCAATCACTTGGCCATGATGTAAACGACGTACTTTACGCGCATTACCTTTCATCACAGTATTACCTAAAGTAACCTGGCCATCACCACCGATAACGACTTTGTTGCCACGGCGCACAGAAAGAATTGTTGTACCTCTAAAATCCACTTATAACTTACCTGTTTAATATAAAATAAATGGCTCAATTTTACATGGTTAGTGCCTGTCTTGATAGACTTAAAATTGAAATATAGAAAAACTAATAGCGTAACGCATAACATGGGTCCCTTTAGGTTTTCTCTCAGCCCCAACGTTCGGTTGTAAATAAGTAATCTTGTCTCCAATTTGATACCAATTGCTCTACTCCATTTAATAAGGCTATTAGGGAAGGGGGGCTTAGGGAAATGGAAAAATTAAATCATCCAAAATTAGACGACTAATTCAACGCGGAACAAGCTTTGTGTAGGGTATACATCGCATACTTATAGGCTTTCAGGTAAATAATTTTTATACATTCTGGGCAGTCAGATTATTGAATCTAGCTTATTTCCGTCTCCCTTAGTGTAAATTATTTACTGTTAAAAATGCCTTCAACACTGATTGTTCGAACAAAAGTATCATTCATATACTTTAAAGTAGTAGTCATTGAACATAGATAGGTTCAATTAGCTAAATTCTGATTGTTGATTCGTTTTGAGTAAAAAAAATTTTATTATTTTTTTATCGGTGTAGTTCTCGAGATTTGGGATACGGGAATGATGATAATTTGGCCGGTTTTTAAAAAAAACAATGAAGTTAAAATCATTAAACAATCAATTGTTACAATCCTGGCAGATTTGCAGCGGATTTTGACAGACTGGCAATGATCCATATCGAACCTTGGTGAGAACTTCATTTTTTACATTGTTTTAAAATGTGAAAAAATAGCGTCAATTGATTATGGAGAAGTCGAATAAATTAACAGGCAGAAATCAGCCAGTGTCTATTTGGATTTTTGGATTTAGTAAATGTGATAGGAAAGACCGGGTCTTGATTTTTCGTTATCAAGGGCAGTGAAAGTACAACGCCAGTATATAATCACCTGGCGTTTGCACTTTTCACTCAATATTAAATGTGTCCTAGATTTATCAACGGCAGCTTGATTCTAAGTTCACTCCATAACGCGTTATTTATAGGGAGTACAATTTAAAACTTATTTAAAATTAGCTCTAACACCAGCTTACTGCCAAAATAAGCTAATAATAAAGACAAAAATCCATACAGGGTCCAGCGTATCGCTGTTTTTCCTCGCCAGCCGTAGCGTTCTCTACCTATTAATAAGCCGCTAAAGATAATCCAGGCCACAATGGATAGTATGGTCTTGTGCGCCAGGTGCTGTGCAAATAAATCATCTATAAAGATAAAACCACTGAGTAAAGAGGCACTTAAAAACAACAGCCCAGTGCTGATCATTTGAAATAGCAAGGATTCCATTGCTTGCAATGGCGGGAAGGCAAGCATTAAACGGCCGGGGTTATGATTTTTAAGCTGATTGTTTTGTACGGCGAGTAACAGTGCATGAAAAGCTGCAATGGTAAGTAGGCTAAAGGCAATAATGGAACTAAGGATATGCGCATTCATTGCAAAAGAAAAATCCTGAGTTGTTTTTACTGGACTGGGGTAAACCAAATCAAGTATTAGCATAAGCGCAGCAATAGGGAAAAGTGCGATCCCTAGCTTTTCTACGGGTTTGGAAAAAGACGCAAACAATAGTAAGAAAGCAATAATTAAGGAAATGATTGAGGCAGTATGAAAAAAACTAAAATCTATTCCCTGTTCTTGCCAGGTGCTTAGTGAGAGAGATAGAAGGTGGGTGAAAGAAGCAAGCCATGCAAGGGCTAATGCTAGTTTCTTTAAGCAGTTTTCTTTAATATCTTTGATTAAAGTGATACTACTAGCAAAATAAAAACAAATCGCTAAAACTTCAAGTAAAAATAAGTTCATATGGTTTATCAATTAAATAGCTTCAATTTTAAACTTTAAGAGTAAAGGTAACAGGACCATCATTGGTCAATGATACCTGCATATCTGCGCCAAACTCTCCCGTTTCTATAAGAGGATAATTCTGTTTCGCATAACTGACAAAATAATTAAACAAAACTTCACCTTTTTCCGGAGTTGCTGCGGGCGTAAAGCTCGGACGGTTCCCTGAATTAGTATCTGCAGCCAGGGTAAATTGGGGTACCAGCAATAATCCACCCTGAATGCTTTGTAAATTTAAATTCATACGACCCGGATCATCAGGAAAAATCCTGTAATTTATAATTCGCTCAAATAAACGTTGCGCAGATTTTTCTGAGTCCTGCCTTTCAATAGCGACTAATGCCATAATGCCAGAGTCAATTGTTCCTACCTGCTGGCCTGCAATACAGACTTGAGCCTGAGTAACACGTTGAATAATAGTAATCATTATAAGAGTTTACAAGGGCGTGGCTTTAGCCCGCTAGTAAAATTGGCGGGCTAAAGCCACGCCCTACGGAGTAATTATCCCAATAAACTTTCTAAAGCCATCATAATAATAAAGCCAAACATTAGGGCAAAAGTTGCAATGCGAGACCGTCCATTAGAATGAGTTTCCGGAATAATTTCCTCTGAGATTACAAACAGCATTGCACCAGCGGCAAAGCCCATTGCAAAAGGTAGTACGGAAGAAAAAACCGAAACCATAGTAATACCCAATAGGCCACCGACAGGCTCGACTAAGCCAGTTAGTGTTGCAATTCCAACCGCTTTCCATTTGTTATAGCCTAAAGCAACTAAAGGCAAGGCAACGGCTAAGCCTTCGGGGATATTTTGTAAGGCAATGGCAATCGCTAAGACAATACCCTTATGCATATCGCCAGTACCAAAACTGACTCCGACGGACATGCCTTCTGGAAAATTATGAATAGTAATGGCGAAAATAAAAAGCCAGATTTTTTGTAAAGATTCAGTGTGAGCGCCTGGATCTTCATTAAAATGAATATGTGGTAATTTATTGTCAGCTAAATGTAGAAAAAATGCACCGAATAACATACCTACAGCAACCACCCAGAGTCCTTTGTCGGGCCATAGTTCATTACCATATTCAATCATCCCTGGAAGTAGTAGGAAAAAGGATGTTGCCGCTAGGATAACACCCGCGGCTCCACCCAGTAAGCCATTGAATAAGTTATTTGAAACCTGTTTAAAGAAAGCGGCGGGTAAAGCCCCAAGCCCTGTTGCTAAACCTGCTAAAACACTAGCAAATAAGCCAATTGCAGCTATTCTGCCAAAGAACAGGTATAAGCTGCCAAAAACAATAATCTGGGAGACTAAAAAAAGTCCAGCGTAGGTAAGCCAGCGTTGATTTTTAGGGAGTGCTTGTAATTTTTGATAATATGCACATGAATTCAGTTGTGCCTGGCATTTATCAATAAAAATTGTAGAATTGAAAGCGCTCATTATTTCCTCATGTTATCTTAATATGATTAATCCTAGAAAAATCAGTTGAACACGAATTTATAGTGCAAGGCATTGCTTTTACAGTGCTTTAAAAAAACTTAGCTTCACCCATAGGTTAAGCGGGAGTTTTTGAAGTGCTGTGGAATCAAAGGCTTGTGCTAGAAACCGTGAGTAACTGATATTTCTAGGTTAATAGATAGGCACAGAGTATAACATCAACAAAGGTTGAAAATCTGTTGTTAACCAGTCTTTGGCACACGACTCTCAATTATTTAAAATCACCGGTAAATGATAAAAATTATTTTTTGGATTAGCTTTCTATTATCGTTTGCACGGTTTAGCTATTGTTGGTGACAGGAGGCCCAGAATGTTGTGAGGTAGCATGGCGCGCCTGATTTCTGGGTGATTATTATTTTCCACCTCCCTAAGAAAGTAGTTACGATACTCACCGCAGGTTTTTATAATTAAAAGCTCCACAAGAACCTCAGTGATTTCAAGCGCAGTTGCTAACAGCATCCTCTTAAAGAGAGCCTGACACTGATATATTATGTAACTAGTAAAAATAATTTAATTTTCTACATGAAAAAACAATCACCTACTGCTATAATCTAACTAAGATTGTAAACTCTTTAAGGAGGAGGTATGAGGAAATTAAGTATTTTATTTATTCTGGTAATTTTAAGTATCTCAGCCAGTTTCGCAGCACAGACAAAAATTAAAAGCTTACGCATTAGCTCTACTGGAGACAACACACGTCTAGTCTTTGATGTGTCATCAATACCCCAGCATAAGATTTTTCAACTAAAAAATCCTAATCGTTTAGTGATAGATTTTTCTAATGCTTATTTAGAAAAAAGTCTGAGTCAGCCTAATAAAAGTCATCCATTATTAACAGGTTTACGCACTGCACATCGAAATAAAAAAGATTTACGGGTTGTCATTGATTTGCAGGCTAACGTTAAACCTAAAAGCTTTGTTTTACAGGCTAATAAGAAATATGGGCCAAGAATAGTTGTAGATTTACCGGTAAAAAACAAGACATTTGTAACAAAAAAAACCACCTATAAAAGTACAAAAACGTTTAAAACAGCAATACGCTCTAGCAAACCATTTATTGTTGCTGTTGATGCGGGACACGGTGGTAAAGACTCAGGTGCTCGTGGTAAACGCGGTACTCTGGAAAAAAAGGTAGTCTTTCAAATTGCGACTAAGCTTGCTGCATTGATTAATAAACAGCCTGGAATGAAAGCCATTATGGTGCGTAAAGGGGATTATTATGTTAGCTTGCGCCAGCGTATGAAAATTGCCAGAAAAGCGAATGCTGATTTATTTGTTTCCATCCATGCAGATGCATTCACTAAGTCAAATGTTACTGGGGCATCAGTATTCACCTTGTCACGTCGAGGTGCAACAAGCGAAGCAGCTCGCTGGCTGGCAAAACAAGAGAATGCAGCCGATTTAATAGGTGGAGTAAGCCTGGATGATAAGGATGATATTTTAGCTTCTGTTTTATTAGATTTATCACAGACGGCTTCTCAGGATATTAGTCAACTGGTTGCCAATGAAGTACTAAAGAATTTTGCTCGTATTGGTGACTTGCATTCCCATAAAGTGCAAAAAGCAGGATTTATGGTTTTGAAATCTCCTGATATCCCATCTATTTTGGTTGAGACTGCATTTATATCGAATCCAAAAGAAGAGAGACGATTAAAAAGTAGTAAATATCAAATGAAAATGGCGCAGGCGATTAAAAAAGGCATTATGTCTTATGCGAAAAATCATTCTGTTGCATTAAATGCTTCATTAGTAACTGATGAGTCAGCTCATAGAATCTCTAGAGGCGAGACTTTATTAGGCATTGCCTTACAGTATGGTATTACATTGGATAAACTAAAGCGTGCTAATACAATCTCAAGAAGCAATAATATTAGGGTAGGGCAGGTATTATCTATTCCTGTAGGTATATAAGACTTTTTTAGGTGATTTCTGTCAAAGAATATCACCTTATTAAACCTAAAATTGAGATGCGATTTGTGCCTGAATTTTCTCTGCCATTGCCTTGCTATCTTCTGCATCACGAATAGGGCGGCCAATGACAATATAATCTGCACCATTCTGAAAAGCCTGCTCTACAGTGACAACACGTTTTTGATCATCTTCAACACGATTATCGACAGGGCGGACTCCCGGCGTAATTACCAATAATTTATGATCCAGATTTTCGCGTAGCTTTGGTACTTCTAAACCAGAAGATACAATTCCGTCACAACCTATAGCTAACGCTCGTTTAGCACGCGACAGAACAAGCTCTTGTACATCACATTGAAAGCCCAAATCATCCAGGTCACCTCGATCTAAACTAGTCAAAGCCGTTACAGCAAGTACTTTCAAATCACCTTTCTCTTTTGCAGCTGCTTGCATAATCGAATCATTCCCATGAATGGTTGCCATATCCACGCCTTTACTACTTAAAGCTTTAATAGCACGACCCACTGTGGCTGGGATGTCAAAAAACTTTAAATCGACAAATATTTTTTTATTCCTGGATTTTAACCATTCGATAAAAGCGAAATAATCGCCTGACATGAATAATTCCATACCCACTTTATAAAAAACGACTGAATCTCCTAACTCCTCAACTAATGCCTGTGCTTGAGCTATGCTAGGAAAATCCAGAGCCATAATCAGTCGTTCATTAGTCGGGATAGCTTTAGTAGAAATATTGTGTTGAGTCATAGGCTTATTAAGAGAGTATTGTTAACTGAGTAATTGTAACAGGGACTTTAACGTATATTTTTTTACAGTTAAAAGCGCTCTTACAAAAAAGGTATACGTTTATAGTAGGGAACTTACAAAAAGTTCTGGTTTTATGTCTGTGGTATTAAAGCAATAGCTTTATCTAATTCTTCTGTTGAGTTATAAAAATGTGCAGAAAAACGAATTCCTTCACCGCGCATGGCACAAACCACGTGGTTTTTCTGTAGATGTGCATACAAAGCTTCTTTAGTCATCTTGCTATGCTTAAATAACACAATACCTGACTGCAAATGCCTTGCTTCTGATGTCAATAATTGTAAACAGGGATGTGATTTTATGGCATTTATTAAATAATTAGCATTGGCTAACACTTTCTGTTCAACTGTTTCCATACCAATCTCTAATAACAAGGATAAACTAGTAGAAAAGGCATGAATACCCAACATATTAGGACTGCCACATTCGAATCGTTGTGCTGTAGGGTGGATATCCCAGGGTTTATTTTCGTAATTATGCGTGCTTTTCATCATGTGCCAGCCATATTGAGTCAACTTTAATTTTTCTCGTGCTGCAGGGCTGGTGTAAAACACACCTAAGCCTTCCGGGCCAAACATCCATTTATGACCATCCGCCATAACAAAATCAGCCTGACACTTTTGTACATCAAATTGAACGGCACCAAGGCTTTGAATAGCATCAATACAAAATAGAAGATTTTTATCTTTACAGAACTGGCCAATTTTATCTATATCTAGACGTATGCCGCTAGCAAACTGAATTGAGCTGATGGTGATTAAGCGGGTCTGCTTATCTACTAATGCAAATAGGGCTTCTTCAGGTGAATGATTACTCGATAAATCAGCTTCACGAAATTCAACACCTTTATCAGCTAAAGATTGCCATACAATTCGGTTAGATGGGAATTCCTCATTACTGGAGACAATATTATCACCAGCTTGCCAATTCAAGCCATACGCGACAAATGATAAGGCTTCAGAGGTATTTTTAACCAAGGCTATATCAGCAACACTAGGTGCATTTAACAAAGCTTGTAACTGTGTTCGTAATTCAGTTTCTTTTTTAAGCCAGTCTAAATAAAAAGATGATCCATAAAGGGTATTTTGTTGTGCAAATTGGCTAACAGCAATACTAGTTCGTTTTGGCCAAGGAGCAACAGCGGCATGATTTAGATAAATGAGTTCTTTAGATAATGGGAATTCTGGGTGTCTCATATATAGTGTTGATTGGTGATTTTCATTTTGCTCCAGATTTGAATCGTTATTTCATGATTGTTCAAATAAGAGCAAGTTATCTAACTAAATGCTCGTGGAACTCACGGAGTACTGTTTTTACATAAGCAGTGCATTAAGTATATTTTAGCATCCTTATTACAACATTGAGAATTCCATTAACGCCACAAAAACTAGTAATAACTAGCCAATGCTATTAAGCTCTCAATACAAAACCAGAGAGTTTGTTAGCCGCAAAGCTTCACAAGGTTGTTGTAAAAACCCATACGACTACATTACAGCATAATCACACCAAAGCTTATGTAACTCAACGGTGTGGAAAATATCAGGCCACGCCGTTATTTTGTATAGACTCCATTATGCGAGGGTTTTATTTGATTGAATTTCTTTCTTAGCATTTCCTAGGAGCTTTTCCATTCTTTCTACATCTCCTTGCCTATAGTTTATATTAATTTTTCCGTAATCTTTTCCATTCTGAATAGCTTCTTTCAGAAAGTAGCTAGTTGGATTGAAATTGCGAATCCTTTCGAGATAACTTATATTTTCTGCGGCAATTATTTTTATAATAGATAATTCAGATTCTGCTAAATTCATAATATCCATTCTAAGAACAACAATTTGTTCAATAATCGCACTTTTAAGTCTATCTGATTTTTGTTCTTCACTTTTATTAATAAACTCTCTTTTTAAATGGTTTAGTAGGTCTAAACTAGATCTACATAATTCACTTAAACTGATGTATTTTTCATATGGGTATGAATTTTTAGGATCTAACTCAATTAAATCCCTTACAAAATCAGAATGTGTTTTGGGTACATTGAAAGCCTGTATTCTGATTTTGTTATTTTTAGTAGCATCAGCTAAAAATCTTAATGATGTAAGTGATCCAACTAAATCTGATGATTCCTCTTTTATCACTCGCCAAAGAAATTCTTGTCTTATCTTTTTTTTCTGATTATTAGAATAAAGGGTTTTTATCCAGAACATTGATAATGAACCAGCAATTGGGAAAAAAGTTTGAATGAGTCTAACCAGGTAAAATAGTCCATTGAATTATTTCTCTTTTTTTAGAAGTGCGTGTATGTGACACCCGTAATTTGTTCGAACTTCCATACTTTTAAATTAGTCAGAAGCTGTACTTTGTAAAATATTATCTTCGGTTCAAGCGTATCACACTCCAGAGCTTCATAAAGTTGTTGTAAGAAACCTGTACGAGTGTATCATCGAGCTGACGGGCTGCACAATTATGGTTACTATAGCACTTCGCATAACGTATATTATGTTAAATTGAATAGTTATCGACATACTCCAGAGCCAGCTTTAATTATTAGAGGATTTTTATGAATGAATCAGTTCATATTGTTTGCCCTGCTTGTTCAGCTATTAATCGAATACCCAGAATTCGACTTGGTGATGGAGCAAAATGTGGCAAGTGTCACGTAGCTCTTTTTTCTAATTTACCTATAGATTTAAACTCAAATAATTTTCAACAACATATCAATCGTAATGATATTCCTGTATTGGTTGATTTCTGGGCACCTTGGTGTGGTCCTTGTAAAACTATGGCTCCAGCCTTTTAAACAGGCAGCCTCTCAATTGGAACCTAAGGTTCGACTGGCAAAACTTAATACTGAAACAGAACAGACTATTGCAGCCCAGTATGGAATTAGAAGTATTCCAACCCTGGTGTTATTTCGCAATGGTCAGGAATTAGCAAGACAAGCTGGCGCAATGGGAACTAAAGATATTGTGCATTGGGTCCAAAGTAATATATAAGCCATAACTCTAGAAAATAAGTTAGGAGCTAGCTAGAGACACATGCGTACTGAGTTTTATAGGTTCAAGAGCAATAATTTACGCATTGTCATAATTCCATGTATATTAACGTGCTAATATCATGGCAATTAAAATTGAGTGCCTTTCTGTTTCTCGTGCACACTACGCTGATTTAGAAAGCGGACATAAATCTAAAACAAATCCTATTAAGTAAACATGACAGCAATCCCTCTACATTTTGTAGTTGCCCGACAGTCTGACTGCTATAAAATTCTTATCTAAGCTAAATAAAAAAGTTGATTTTGAAATAGCCTCACAACAATACACATTAAAAACTTTTGAGGGGAGTCGCTA
>NZ_BDMN01000102.1 GCF_002189065.1 Bathymodiolus platifrons methanotrophic gill symbiont | reverse complement strand
GCGGGGAGTCGCTATTTTTGCGAAAGCTTGTTTTGGGCATCCCAGCCCAAGCAAGCAGCAAAAACTTAACGCGACCACTTATGCCTCCGGCGGCCCCGATTCGTCCTCGTCACCTCGTCCCGACCCAACAAGGGGTCGGAACATAGGCTCCAAATGACTTGACGCCGTGTCGGATGGCCTTTTATTTTGTCTCCACCTTCGCTAACGCTCAGACTCCGACAAAATAACGGCCCTACGGCTATCGCGGACTAAAAATCATCACTTCGCTTAGGCTACGTTTCCCTGATTTTCAGCGTACGATAGCTTTGACTGGCGGCTCTACAATGCCGATATCATTTTCGAGCTAAATCAATCAAAATCAGCGTCACATATTAGTTTACTAGATAGGAATACTGGTGAATGTCTTGCTTTAGAAGAAGAACAACAGCATGTCCCTCAATTTACTGAACAATTTCGAGAGGGTCGTTTAAAAACGAAAATATCTCCCGTTTTAGAAATGCGGGCATTATTTCCGTTGTCTCAATTACCACATCATGTTTATCGCTTAAACATTCTCAATAAAGATAAAAAAAACGATCTTACGCATTAAGTTCGATGAATATGAATCATTACCAAATCATATTTTCTTACAGCCATTAAAAGGCTATGAAAAAGCAGTTGAAAGAATCAGTTCTCTGTTACAAAACTCTCTAAAACTAAAACTAAAACCAACAGTATCTTGTTCAATTTTAGACCATGCTCTCAAACAACAGGGCCGGAAAGCTAAAGACTATAGTTCTAAACTATCCATACAGCTTGACCCGGATATGCGTGCTGATCAAGCAAGTATGATTATTTATCAGCAATTATTAGTTGCTATGCAAGTTAATGAGAGTAATACAATAGCCGATATAGATAGTGAATTTTTACATGATTTTCGTGTAGCAATCAGGCGCACACGAGCCGGCTTAAGTCAGATTAAAGGCACCCTGCCCCCATCTGCTGTCAGCCTTTATACTGATTTCTTTGCCTGGTTAGGAGAAATAACAGGTACTACACGCGATATGGATGTCTATTTATTGAGTTATCCATTGTATAAAGCAGCCCTTCCTGTCAGTTTGCATGCAGATATCATCCCCTTATATGATTTTCTCAAAGTAAAACAACAGCAGGCGCAAAAAGGGTTAGCCGACAAGCCCAACAGCCCTATTTACAGGAAACAATTACATAACTGGGAGCAGTTTTTAAAAGAACCTTTAGGAATGTGCACGAAATAACTTCCTGAAGCAGCCAAGCTTGAATAATGAAATATCTCCCCTAAATTAAGGTTATCTTAATTTATTACTCAGTGGTTGTCTTATGTCATTTCCTTATAAAAAAAATATCGAAAAGTCGATGAAGAAATTTTATGACTCACTTTGTGAAAAAAATAAGCGACGGTATGCCGCCATTGAAAGTGAAAAATTATCTCATGGTGGCGTTAACTATATTTCAGCTTTATTAGAGTGTGACCCAAAAACTATCCGCCAAGGAAAAAAAGAACTCACCGAATTAGAACTGGATAT